>JAGABD010000035.1 GCA_017614795.1 Bacteroidales bacterium | reverse complement strand
CTTTCCTATTGAGGGGGCGGTCCCCCTCAAACTCCCCTGCGTCGGCTCCGCCTCCAAAATCTCTCACGACAGCTTCGAAAGAGGCTGTCTATTTTTTCGTGCTCCCCGCCGCCCTACCCTTCCGCGTCGGCTTCTCACCCGTCATTGCCGACCCGACCGGCAATCTCATACTTGGCAGCGATTTGGGCGAGGTCTGCTGAAATGCCCTGGACCTCGCCCGGGCGAATGGCACTACAGGCGCTTCTGTGGCATATTGGATGGGCGAGGTGTCCACCTAAATAACAGACCTCGCCCAAAAACTGTCATTCTGAGGAGACTCCAGGCCGACGATGGATCTTGGTGTTGACTACCCCTACAAATATTATTTGTATCTTTGTAACGATATGTTTACGATAGGGTACCGCAGCAACTTCAGTTGCATATTCAGGGCGATGATTTCGATCGCCGTGGGACTTGTTCTCATTATAGTCAAAGACGCGCCGGCGCTGCTGGTGCAGATTATCGCCGCGTTCATCGCCATTGGCGGTGCGGCGTCCGTGATTTCGGCCCTCGTCGGTAAAGGGCCGAAGGGCAAAGGGGCGGGCATCGCAGGGGGCATCATTCCCCTGATTATCGCCGCTTTGCTGTATGTGTATGCGGGGAAAGTCGCAATCGCGGTGTATTATGTGGTGGCGTTTATGCTGGTGATTTCCGGCATTACACAGCTGGGGGCGTTCTCTAGCATCCTGAACTTCCGGGGCTTCGGATTCTTCTCCATCATCGTCTCCGGCGTTATCGTGCTTGGCGGCATCGTGATGCTGGTCCTGCTCTTCAACAACGCCCACAACATCCTTCGTTTCCTGAGCGTGCTGGCGGGTTCCTTCCTTATCGTCTACGGCCTGATGGACCTCATCAACGCGCATAAGATCCGCAAGACCATCACCGATTATTACGCTGCGGGCGACGTTCCTCCCGCCGCCGACGAGCAATAAGCGCTGGACGTTATGGCCGAAGTGAAACAATCCCAGAGAATCCAGACTTCGCTGCTGAATGCTGCGGAGAAGAAGGTGCTGGTGTGGCTGGCGGACAGGCAGCCGCGCTGGATGACCTCCAACGGGCTTACCATCATCGGCATCTTCGGATCGCTGATGATCTTCGCCGGGTACGTGCTGACCAACCTTCGAATCGAGTGGCTGTGGCTGGCATCGGCGGGCTTCATTGTGAACTGGTATGGCGATTCGCTGGACGGCACCCTCGCCCGCGTACGCGGCACCCAGAGGCCTCTGTACGGGTACTACCTCGACCATACGGTGGATGCCCTGAACGAGCTTCTGATGTTCTTCGGCATCGGACTTTCGGTGCTTTGCAACATCTGGATCGCGCTCACAGGCTTCATCTTCTACCTTCTCCTGACGCTCAATGTGAGCATGAACGCGCATCTCAAGTCAGAGTTCAAGCTTACCTATGCGAAGCTGGGCCCGACCGAACTGCGGCTCATAATGATCGTCATCAACACGTTGTTCATCCTGGTGAAACCCCTCGCGGCCTATACCAACGAGCATATCTTCTTCGACTATACCGTGCATCTGACGCTGTTCGACTATGTGGCGGCCGTGCTGGTGGGCACCCTCATCGTAGTATATGTGGTGTCGGTCTTTATGGACCTGGCGGAGTACGCGCGGCTCGATCCTCCCAAAAAGAAATAGCCTCCGATGGCCCTGAAAGCTCCAAAAGCCGACCCTTCCGTACGGAGGGCCCTTCTGCCTCTCGAAGAGATGGCGGAGTTGTCGCCGCTGTTCCGGGGTAGTCTCGGGACCGGTTTTGCCAAGGTGCTGAAATGGATGTTTTCGATTGACAAGGTCGAGGCGTTCTACGAGAATATCTGCGGCTGGGACGGTTCCGCCGAGAAGGGCGCCGTCGGCGTAGAGTTCTGCAGGCGGGCCATCGAGGAGTCCGGCTACAGGATGACTCTGAACGGGATGCCCCGCGACGAGGCGGTGGACTGGCTTCGGGAGAATCTGCCCGCCGGGCCGTTCATCACCGTAAGCAACCATACGCTCGGGGCTCTCGACGGGCTGGGATTGATAGATCTTTTCGGGAGCGCTATGGGCACTATGCAAGGAGAATCTGCAGCGGAACCGCGGTACAAGTTTATGGTGAACGCCCTGCTTATGCGGATGCGGGCCGCGGCGTCGTGCTTCATTTCGGTGACCCCGACCGGAGCGGTGCGAACGGCCCCCACGGCAGAAAGCATCAACGGAGTGTATGCGGCGATGGAGCATCTGCGTCGAGGCGGCTGTCTCGGTCTCTTCCCCGCCGGAGCGGTGTCTAATCTGGAACTGGGCCGACGGCCGGTTGTTGAGATGCCCGATCGGGTCGGGCCTGACGATGGCGTCATTGCGGGCCTTCCCGCCGTCACTCCCGGCCGCGACCGGCAAACTCTTCGCGAACCCCGTGTCCGCGACCGCGAGTGGCAGATGAGCATCGTAAAGTTCATAAAGCGGGCGGGCGTGCCGGTGCTGCCGGTGTACAACGCCGCGCTGAACTCATCCTTCTTCTACTCCCTTGGCCTGATCGACTGGCGTCTCCGCCTCACCCGCCTGCCCGCCGAACTTCTGAACAAGAGCGGACGCGAACTCCGTTTCGTCGCCGGTCCCCTCATCACCCCCGACCAAATCGCCGCTGCCGGCTCGCTGGCGGAACTTCGCACCCTTCTCCGTTCGGCGGTTTATTCCCTGCAGTAGTCCCTGCCGATCCTCCCTCCGCATCGCAGCCGTTCCTCCCTCCACGTCCCTGCAGTCCCTTCTTCCGCATCGCTGTCGTCCCCCTCTCCGCGTCGCAGCCGTCCCTCCCTCCGCGTCACTGTCGTCCCCCTCTCGAATAACTGCCGGGGGGAACGAAATTGGCCAGTACACCGTGCTCAACCTCGCAAAATTATTGAGGTTGAGCTCATTTTGGGCCGTTTTTGGGCCTAACCTCGCAAAAATAGTGAGGTTGGGCTCACTTGGGGCGTAACGAAATACCTACAAATTGTGATTGACACGCAGGCGCGGGTGCAGTATCTTTGCACCCGAAACCCTGAAACGGCCAGCCGCCGTTACAGAGGAAGATCAAAAGCAGGCGATGAAATTATCAGAGCTACATACCGGTGAGTCCGCCATCATAATCAGGGTGGCGGGACATGGGAGTTTCCGCAAACGTCTCATCGAAATGGGATTCATCCGCGGGAAGAAAGTGCGGGTGGTGCTGAACGCGCCTCTGAAAGACCCTATCGAGTACGAGGTGCTGGGATACAAGGTTTCGCTCCGGCGCGAGGAGGCCGAACGCATCGAGGTGCTCGGCACGGAAGAAGTCAAGGAGCACATCGCCACCGAACACGCCGCCGAAACCATCAATGCGACCGACGCAGAAGAGCAGGCCATTATCGACCGTGAAATGGCCGAACTGGCCGAGGAACGCGGGCACGTCATCCGCGTGGCCCTCGTCGGCAACCCGAACTGCGGCAAGACATCTCTCTTCAACATAGCGTCCGGCGGGCACGAGCACGTAGGCAACTACAGTGGCGTGACGGTGGATGCGAAGGAGGGACGGTTCAGCCACGGCGGATACAACTTCGTGCTGGTGGACCTCCCCGGCACCTATTCCCTCTCGGCCTACAGCCCCGAGGAACTCTACGTGCGCAAGAACCTGCTGGAGAATATGCCTGACGTGGTGGTGAACGTGGTGGACGCGAGCAACCTCGAGCGCAACCTCTATCTCACCGCGCAGCTTATCGATATGAACCTGAGGGTGGTGATGGCGCTGAATATGTTCGACGAACTGCGCGCCACTGGCGACAGCCTCGACACCGCCAGACTTTCAGAGCTTTTGGGAATGCCAATCTGCCCTACAGTGAGCCGTACGGGCGAAGGCATCGGCGCCCTCTTCGATACTGTCATCAAGGTTTACGAGCAGGAAGAGGGCACCGCCCACAGGCATATCCACATCAACCACGGCGCAGAGTTGGAGCAGAGCGTCTCGGTGCTGCAGGACATCATCAAGCGCTGCGACCTCGACGTGCGCTCGCGCTTCTCCACCCGCTGGCTCGCAATCAAATATCTCGAAGGAGACGGGGACGTAGAAGGCATTATCGCCGGACTCAACTGCCGCGAGGAAATCGCGCAGGCACGGGCGGCGGAGGAAAAACGCATCGGAGCGCTTCTCAACGAGAACCCCGAATCGGCCATAGTGGACGCGAAGTACGCCTTCATCCAGGGCGCTCTCGCGGAGACGATGGCACATACGGGCAAACGCCCCGCGCACACCCACACCGACCGCATCGACAGGCTCGTGACCGGGCGCTGGACGGCATTCCCCATCTTCATAGCGCTCCTGTACCTTATCTTCTGGGCGACCTTCACCATCGGGCAATACCCTATGGACTGGATAGACGCGCTGGTGGCCTGGATAGGGCAGGGCGTCGGATCGTTGCTGCACGACGGCTGGCTGCGGGACCTTCTGGTGGACGGCATAATAGCGGGCGTCGGCAGCGTGCTGGTGTTCCTTCCCAACATCCTCATCCTCTATTTCTTCATCTCGATAATGGAGGACTCGGGCTATATGGCGCGCGCGGCGTTCATCGTCGACAAACTGATGCACCGCATCGGGCTTCACGGCAAGAGTTTCATCCCGATGGTAATGGGATTCGGCTGCAACGTACCCGCGATAATGGCCACACGCACCATCGAGAGCCGCAAGAGCCGCCTCATAACCATCGCGCTCATCCCCTTCATGTCCTGCGCCGGAAGGCTTCCGATCTTCGTGCTTCTCGCGGGCGCTTTCTTCCCGAACAACGCGGCGCTGGTGCTGCTGGGGATCTATCTTCTCGGGGTGGTGCTGGCGATACTTTCGGCGCTGGTGCTCAAGCACATAGTGCGCGACGACGACCTGCCGTTCGTGATGGAGCTGCCGCCCTACCGCGTGCCTACCGCCAAGGCGATCGGGCGTCATACCTGGGAGAAAGGCCGCCAGTACTTGCAGAAGATGGCGACCACCATTCTCGTGGCGTCGGTTATAATCTGGGCGCTGGGGTACTTCCCGCGCGGCGTCGAGGGGCAAAGCGAGGCGCAGAGGCAGGAGCAGTCCTATATCGGTCAGATAGGAAAGACCGTCGCGCCGGCGCTCGATCCGTTGGGATTCAACTGGAAGATGGATGTGGGCCTGCTCACGGGCGTCGCTGCCAAAGAGCTGGTGGTGAGCACTTTAGGGGTGATGTATGCGGGAGATGACGCCGTCTCGCCCGATGGTGACGAGGTTGTGGTCGACGAGAATTCGACGGTCCTGCAGAACGCGCTGAAGAACAGCGTGCCTCTGCCCGCAGCAGTGGCGTTTATGATATTCGTGCTGCTGTACTTCCCGTGCATCGCCACCTTCGTCGCCATCAAGAACGAGACCGGCAAACTCAGCTGGGCCATTGCAATCTGCACCTACACCATCGCCGTCGCCTGGGTCGCCGCCTGGATCGGGTTCCATATCACCTCGTTGCTAATATAACGGACTTCACGGAGCATTTTTGCCCTCGCAGTGGTCCCAACCTCACTATTTTTGCGAGGTTGAGCACGGTCAAGGGCGTAGACGACAGCGGGAAAAGGCCGGCATCAGTTACTGAAAAAGAAATAGAACGCCGCCCATTTGAGGGGGATGCCGTCGGCGTGGCCGATGGTGCGGTAGCCGGAGTCCTGGACTGTGCCGTCGGACTTGACGTGACCGATGGTGCGGTAGCCTGCGTCCTGCACGGTCCCGTCGGATTTGATGTGCCCTACGGTCCTGTAACCGGCATCCTGCACGGTGCCGTCATCCTTCAGGTGTCCGATAGTCCTGTAGCCGGCGTCCTGGACGGTGCCGTCGGACTTGATATGGCCGATGGTCCTGTACCCGGAATCCTGAATCGTCCCGTCGGACTTTATGTGAGCGACGGTCCGGTACGCAGCGTTCTTGACGCTTTGCCCGAAAGCCACCGGAGCGGAAAGCGCCAACGCCAGGAGAATCTGCAAGTATCTTGCTTTGAGAATCATACGCGTGTTCTTGAGTCCCAGGTTACAAGGTTGCGAGGGAGGGAGATGCCCTTCTTCTTTCCCCTCTCGCCCTTGATGTAGTACCATTGCGCCACCTCGTCGCGGAACTGCGATACGAAGGCGCTCTTTATGCGCGCGCACTTCTCGTTGATGGAGTTGTCGAAGGGATCGGTCAGGCGGGCTATGCTGTTCTCGATGTCCTCTATGCTTTCGCGGCCGGTAATCTCCTTGTAGATGTCGGTAAGTTCCTTGCGGTAATCTCCGAGGTCCTTGAAGTAGATGCCTTCGTCGTGTTTCAGGAAGAGGAAGAAGACGGCCTTCTGGAGCGGCTCCATCTTTATCTCTTTGTTGCCATAGTCAGTCATATAGATTTTGTGCCGCTCGTCGATGTGGATTTTGCCCGGCTTGTCGGCATCGTCCCCGATCAGCTTTCGTATTGCGAGCTCGGTGATGCCCTTTGCGCGAAGCTGGTTAACTCGATCCCGGATCTCCTGCTCGATTATTTGGATATCTATATCGAATGTTTCATCGGCGGGAATAGGCTTTGGCTCACTGATTATTGAAAGTTCGGCTTCCGGCAATTCATCCATCGGGCCAAACATATAATCCTTCCTAAAGGGATGGACCTCGTCCAGAGAATATCTTGGACTCTCTTCGTATTGAGTGAGGATGGAGTTTAAGGCAGCTATGATATCCCGTTCAGTGCCGTACTCGATCTTGATAAAGACAAAGTCTATTTTCCAGAAATGGGATTCAACAAAACGGACGAAGCAGGGTCCGTCTACAGAATCCGGAATTTGCAACAGATCTTTCAGGTCCTTGTATGTCAGTGCCTCTACGGGCCCTTCCGGCAGATTCGCTTTCGGGTTGTAGTACGCCAGTTTTTCTCTGCCCTCGCTGGAGTTGAATTCTTTGTTGAGTTCGGGAAGAAATACAAGGCTGCATCCCAGAGAGGAACAGATGGCTGCCAAGTCTTCATAACAGGATGAAACAGCCTGTTCGACATTATCGCCCGGAGTCGGCGTATAAAAGAACAGTTCCTGCTCATCAAACTCGCAAGGAATCGCCTTCTTCCTGACTGAATATTTCTGAAGTTCTGCCATAGACACAAAGATAATCATTTAGCCGGGAATTCTTTGCGAAAGTCCGCAACCTTGCGGAAACTTGGAGTCCGTCCGCGCGAACATTACATTTGCGACGAAATTAGAATTCGCGAACAACTGACATTTTTGCAACAATTAAAAAATATGGAGAACCAAATTATGACCAAAGCTAAAATTTTCGCAATCGACGGGCTCCGGATAGAGTCCGACGGGGAAGGCATCAGATCGCTCGTCTGTTTCGCCGGCTGCCCGCTTAAATGCAAGTATTGCATCAACAAAAAGATGATGAAGGGGAACGATATGAAGGAGTACACACCTCTGGATCTGTTGGTGGAACTGATGAAATACGATGCATATTTTAAAGGGTCGGACGGAGGCGTCACTTTCGGAGGCGGCGAACCTGCGCTCCAGAGCGAGTTCATCAAGGAGTTCAAAAGCATATGTCCGCCCGATTGGCACATCGACATCGAGACATCCCTGAACGTGCCGCGCGGGCACGTCGAAACCCTTGCCGACATCATCGGAGTCTGGCACGTCGACATCAAGGACATGAACCCGGAGATATACAAGAAGTACACTAAGTCGAACAACCGCCTCGTCCTCGAGAATCTCCGATATCTCATCGACAGGGGCCTTGCCGACAGGATTCACGTAAGGGTTCCGAGCATTCCGGAATACAACAGGGAGTCAGATGTGGAGAAATCCTGTCAGATCCTTACTGAAATGGGATTGAGCAAGATCGAGATGTTCCCTTACGTCATGCTTGACAAGTGGGGAGATCGAGTGCAGGAGGGATGCCCGTACTTTGGTGACGATGATTTGCTTGGGGACCTGGACCCGGGAAATACCAAGGGCTTCGTGGGATAAAATCTTTATTCCAATAGATATGAACGGAAAAACTCGCTGCGAACTGTTCCGCGCGATCCGCAGGCGGATGTGCGAGAACAATGGAATAGAATACGGGGAGAAGCCCTGCCCTCACCAGAATCCGTCCTGCAGGGGGACGTGCCCTTTATGCGACAAAGCCCTCGCCGATCTCAATTCAAGGCTTGAAGAGAAAAGGGCGAGGGGAGAAAATGTCGATTTCAGCGGAATCAAAGAAATCTATGCCTCATTCCTGGCGAACAACTAGAACTCCAGCTGGAATCCGTTGCTCTTCAGACGGTCGTAGTTTTCCTTGTTGAAGCTGTATTTCAGAGGAGTCCTTGTGCCGTGACGGGGCGTGCCGTCGTCAACTTCCGTAAGAATTTCGTAATGTTTCATCTTGTTGGCAAAATTCCGCCGGTCGAAATTGACCTCGAGAATGGACTCGTAGAGGTTCTGCAACTGGGGCAGAGTGAAGACTGTCGGCAGAAGGTCGAACCCTACGGGCTCGAAATGGATGTCCTGCTTGAGATGGGAAAACGCCATCCGGAGAATCTTGTCGTGGTCGAAGGCGAGGGACGGGGCGTCCTTGAGCGAGAACCATTCCGCCTTTTCGGCGTCGGTGTCGGCCTGGACCTCCGACAATTTGACAAGAGCGTAATGGGCTATGGTGATCACCCGCTCGCGCGGATCCCGGTTGATGTAGCTGAAACAGCCGACTTCCCTGAAGTCTTTGAGAGCAAGTTTAAGTCCGGTTTCTTCCTTCAGTTCCCGCGCGGCGGTATGGGCGATGGTCTTGTCCTTCTCCACGTCGAGAAAGCCTCCGGGGAGGGCCCAGGACCCGACAAACGCCTTGACGCTGGCTTCTTTTTCCTCTCCTCGCTTGATGAGAAGAACCTTGATTTCCTTGCCGTCGTACCCGAAAACGACGCAGTCCGCGGTGACGGCGGGATGGGGATACTCGTAAGTGTACTGTCCTTTTTTAGGCATAATAGAATTGTTTTTCCGCTGCAAAACTAAACCAAATAACGGACATTTCCAAGAAATTTGTGTAATTTTTACACTGACATTGTGTCAATTTCGAAAAAAGGCATTATATTTGCGTTGAATTTACGCAAACAACCTTAATTCAAACAAAACAATGAGCACTTATCATCTTAACTTCAACAAAGAGCAGGACGGCTGCTGGTACATCGAATTCCCCAATTATCCCTTCAGTCACCACAACCTTATGATGGTCGCGGGCGCCGACAGCCTGTGCGAATACGTCGCAGGCCTGGAAGGTCACCCGGGACGCGCGGAGGTCGATGTTACCCTCGGTCTCCACAAACTCGACGGGCGCCAGCCGGACCTTATAATGAAACGCACGGGCGTGGGACACGGCGCAACGTATAAGAACGTCACCGGCGAAGGCGTCACTCCCGCAGTCGAGGGCTCCGAGATCCCGACCGCTTGGCTCTGCCCGGTCACGCTTCTCGTCCTCCACAGATATCCCAAGCAAATCAACCTCTACCTTAAATAAGAAACTATGCTCAACCGTCTTGAAATTAACACTCCGATTTCGGTGGATGTGGTCGACAGGATTGCAAGCCAGGCCGGCTACCGCACCGAAAAGGGGGACAAGTGGGTGCGTCTTGAGAAGGACGGCATCAACTGGTTCGTCGAACTGGACGAACTGCCCAAAGTCTTCATCCTCTGCAACTTCAGGGTGGATACTGCGACCTGGGACGTCGAACTGCTAAGGGAGGCCGCCAACCTTATGATGCAGGACATCATAATGGTGAAAGCCCGCATCATCGAGCGCTCCGACGATGTCCCCACCCTGCGATTCTACATCTACTCGATGGACCGCAACGCCACCGCCTTCAGGCAGAACCTCCCCGAGTATATGGGGATGTTCTGGGCGGCCGACAGACGGCTCAGACAGATTTACGACGGCCTTGTCCAGCATAAGGCCGAAATGGCGGTCGCCGACAATCTCATCAACAAAGCCTCCCGCTCGGGAAATCGTGTAACATCGTAAAATACCTGAAAATGAAAAAGTTGGCATTCCTTTTATTGCTGACGGCCCTGGCCTGGTGCTGCGAGGGCCGTGGCATTTCCTCCATCTGGTCCAGATTGGCAAACGCGCATTCGCAGAAGCAGGAGCAGATGCTGGAGCAAGAGCGAGCGACGGAACAAGAGCGAACGTCGGAGCAGGAGGCGGGAGACATCTACGGTATGACCCGCGAGACACAGCGGCTCATCGTTTCGCAATTCAAGGACGCCATTTGCGATTATGCCAAGGTTATGCCCTATGCCGGAGGCGACACCGAGAGCGACTGGGCCGCCGCGGTGGTGGACAGCCTCTCCAAGACCATTTCGCTGGACGGACCCTTTGCGGAGAATATGATGAAGCTCTATCATATGCAGAACCTCTGCACCTACGGGCTTGGGTGTAAATAGTAAAGTAAAATTCCCCCACGATTCTATTTGAAAAAGGGACCACTGGAAAGCATTGTAGATTTGCGTTAAGTAAATCTCTAAACAATGATTTCTATGGACCTTAAACAACAAATTCTTCACTACTACAGGGT
>JAGABD010000034.1 GCA_017614795.1 Bacteroidales bacterium | reverse complement strand
ATTCTATCTGTACTTTTATTAGTTACACTTATTAACCCTGGCGCATCTTGAACTTGGGGTTCTTCTTGCAGATCACGTAGAGGCGACCTTTACGCCGGACGATTTTGCAGTCTTCACTGCGCTTTTTGATGGAAGTCTTGACTTTCATATTTATGTGCTTTTTTTATTTGTATCTGAAAGAAATTCTGCCTTTGGTCAAATCGTAAGGTGAGATCTCAACTTTTACACGGTCGCCGAGAAGGATATGGATAAAGTTCATCCTCATCTTACCTGAAATGTTGCAGAGGAGGACATGACCGTTCTCCAGCTCAACGCGGAACATTGCGTTGGGGAGGGTCTCGATGACTGTACCATCCTGCTCAATAGCTACTTGTTTTGACATTGATAAATCACTCTTTTAAATATTGATCAAACTGTCTTTCTCTATGAAGTCGAAGGTCGAAAGCTGCTCCGCCCTGCCTTTACGGACAACAACCGTAAGCTCGTAATGCGCCGCGTTTTTGTGATCGGCCGTGTGTACTGCCCAACCATTTTTTGCAAGGTACACACCTCTGCCGCCCGCACAGATCATAGGCTCAATACATATGGTCATTCCGTCAACAAGTCTGCATCCGTGCCCGGGCCTCCCGTAATTGGGAACTCCCGGAGCCTCGTGCATTTCCCTGCCCACGCCGTGACCTTCAAGTTCACGGACGACGGAAAAACCGAAACTTTCTGCGTACGTTTGTACCGCGTGTCCGATGTCGCCGGTGCGACGGCCCGCCACTGCCTGCTCAATACCCTTGTACAGAGATGCCTTGGTGACATCCAGGAGCTTCCGGGTTTCGGCATCCACCTCCCCGACGGGGAAGGTGTACGCCGAGTCGCCGTTATAGCCCTTGTACAGGGTACCGCAGTCGACAGAAAGGATATCTCCTTCCTTGAGAACGTAGTCCGACGGAAAACCGTGCACGACTACATCGTTTACCGACATGCAAAGAGCTGCAGGGAAGCCTTCGAAGCCCTTGAAGCTGGGAACTGCTCCATTGTCACGGATGAAGGACTCCGCCACCTCATTCAACTTCGCAGTTGTCACACCGGGGGCGACGAGTTTTCCAACCTCGGCCAGTGTCCTTGACACCAGCTCTCCGTTGATCCTCAGGAGTTCGATCTCTTCTTCGGTTTTGGGCCTGACCATTTTCGAAATCGGCTTCTTCAAAAAAAACTACATACCGGAACGTCCTGTCAGACGACCTGTTTTCATAAGTCCGTCGTAGTGGCGCATGAGCAGATAACTTTCAATCTGCTGCAGGGTATCCAGGACAACGCCCACGAGGATCAGCAGGGAGGTGCCGCCGAAGAAGGAGGCAAACTGGCTGTTGACGCCGAGGAGGTTGGCCAGGGCCGGCATGATGGCGATGATTGCCAGGGCGATGGAACCGGGAAGGGTAACGCGGGACATGATGTTGTCCAGGTACTCTGCGGTTTTCTTGCCGGGCTTTACACCGGGGATGAATCCGCCATTGCGCTTCATGTCTTCCGCCATCATCGTGGGATTCACGGTAACGGCCGTGTAGAAGTATGTGAACACAATGACCAGCAGGCCGAATACTACGTTATACCAGACGGAGGTATAGCTGGAGAAGGCGGCTGCGATGCCACGGGTGGCGTCGTAACGGCCGAACAGCATGGGAATCATCATCAGGGCCTGTGCGAAGATGATAGGCATGACACCGGCAGCATTGATCTTGAGGGGGATGTACTGACGTACTCCGCCATACTGCTTGTTGCCGATAACCCTCTTTGCATACTGCACAGGAACCTTGCGGACAGCCTGCACGATGGCGATGGCTGCGATGATCACGAGGACCCAGGCGATCATTTCCACGATGAACATGAGCATGCCGCCGCCGCTGTTGGTGGTCCACTTGGAAGCGATTTCCGCGAACAGGGCGTAAGGCAGACGGGCCACGATACCGATCATGATGATGAGGGAGATACCGTTACCGATACCACGGTCGGTGATTCTCTCGCCCAGCCACATGACGAACATGGAACCTGCCATGAGGATAATTGTGGAAATGATATTGAACCAGAAGGGGCTCCAGCTGGCTGCGATAGCGGCGCGGGGAACCATACCGGTTACATAGGCCGGACCCTGGATGGCAAGGATGAGGATGGTCAGGTAACGGGTGATCTGATTCATCTTGCGGCGGCCGCTCTCGCCTTCCATCTGCATTTTGCGGAAAGCGGGAACGAACATCCCAAGAAGCTGGACCACGATGGATGCCGAGATGTACGGCATCACGCCAAGAGCGAAGATGGATGCATTACCGAAAGCACCGCCGGAGAACATGTTGAGCAGTCCGACGAGGCCCTCCTGGGTACCTGCGATACCGCCCTTCAGAACCTCAGGGTTGAGGCCCGGAAGGAGGATAAAGCTGCCCAGACGGTAGATGAGCACAAGCAGGATCGTGTAGACGATGCGCTTGCGCAGCTCTTCGATCTTGTAGATGTTCTTGATTGTCTCTACAAACTTTGCCATTTTTCTTATTCGATTACAGTTGCTTTGCCGCCGGCTTTCTCGATTTTCTCGATTGCGCTCTTGGAGAAGGCATCGGCCTTCACAGTAACCTTGGCGGTGAGTTCACCGTTGCCCAGTACTTTCACGAGCTCGCCCTTGGAAACGAGACCTGCTGCGATAAAGGTTTCAACGTCGAATTCCACGATCTTCTTGGTCTCGCTGAGAGCCTGAAGGGTGGATACATTCACGGCTGCATATTCTTTACGGGTGGGGTTCTTGAAGCCGAACTTCGGGAGACGGCGCTGGATAGGCATCTGGCCGCCTTCAAAACCGATCTTGTGCTCGTAACCCGCACGGGCCTGTGCGCCCTTGGTACCACGGGTGGCGGTGCCACCTTTACCGGAACCCTGACCGCGGCCTACCCGCTTGGAGTTGTGTGTTGCGCCCTTTGCGGGCTTCATATTCTCAAGTTTCATCTCTTTTTCCTCCTTAGTCAATTTCTTCAACTGTTACGAGATGATGCACTTTCTCAACCATGCCGCGGGTGATAGGGGTATCTTCCACGATCACGGTCTCGTGCATCCGGTGGATACCGAGAGTCTTGAGATTGGCGATCTGACGCTTGGTCTCTCCGTTCTTGGAGCGAACCTGGGTAATCTTAAGCTTTGCCATAATTCTCTGGGTATTAACCGTTAAACACTTTACTCATGGGAACGCCGCGAAGGCCTGCCACGGTGTATGCGTCACGCATCTCGGTGAGAGCCTGGATAGTGGCCTTCACGAGGTTGTGGGGGTTGGATGAACCCTTGCTCTTTGCGAGGACGTTCTGAACACCTGCGCTCTCGAACACGGCACGCATGGCGCCGCCGGCCTTTACACCGGTACCGGGGGCAGCGGGTTTCATGAAAACCTCTGCGCCACCGAAGCGGGCGACCTGCTCGTGAGGGATGGTGGTGTTGATAACGGGAACCTTCACAAGGTTCTTCTTTGCATCCTCAACGCCCTTGGCGATAGCTGCGGTAACTTCATTGGCCTTTCCGAGACCATAACCGACGACACCGTTCTCGTCGCCCACAACCACGATGGCTGCGAAGCGGAAGTGACGGCCGCCCTTGGTGACCTTGGTAACACGGTTGATGGCTACCAGTCTGTCCTTGAGTTCAAGGTCAGAGGTCTTTACTCTTTTTACATTAGTATTTGCCATAGTCTCTTGCTCAATTAGAATTCGAGGCCGCCTTCACGTGCGGCGTCGGCCAAACTTTTAACACGGCCGTGGAAGAGATAACCTCCGCGGTCGAAGGCAACCTTGGTGATGCCTGCTGCGAGGGCGCGCTCTGCGATAGCCTTGCCCACGACCTTGGCGGCTTCGATACCGCTCTTGCCCTTGGTCTCAGCGGCCAGGGCCTTGTCGTTGGACGATGCTGCCACGAGGGTCTTGCCTTCGAGGTCGTTGATCACCTGGACATAAATCTGCTTGTTGGAACGGAAGACCACCATGCGGGGACGCTCGGCCGTGCCATTGACGCTCTTGCGAATCCTGAAGTGGATTCTCCTTCTTCTTTCAATTCTATTCAATGCCATAACTTGATTCCTCCATTATTATTTAGCGGATGCGGTCTTGCCGGCCTTGCGACGCAGAGTCTCGCCGACGAACTTGATACCCTTGCCCTTATAAGGTTCGGGACGACGGAATGAGCGGATCTTCGCTGCGACCTGGCCCACGAGCTGTTTGTCGATGCTCTTGAGGATGAGAACGGGGTTCTCGCCCTTGCGGACCTGAGGGGTCTCTGCCTTCACCTCATCGGGAAGGAGCAGCTGGATGTCATGGGAGTAACCCAGGGACATGGTTACGAGCTGGCCCTGTGCGGCCACGCGGTAACCTACGCCCACGAACTCCTGCTTGATGGTGAAGCCTTCGCTTACGCCCACAACCATGTTGTGTACGAGTGCGCGATAAAGGCCGTGCATGCTGCGGAAGCGGGGAAGGTCGCTGGGACGGGTGAATTTGAGTTCACTACCCTCGAGGGTGACGGTGATGTCCGGATCCACTTTCTGGGAAAGCTCACCCAGGGGGCCTTTCACCTTCACCACGTTACCGGGGAGAATTTCCACTTTCACTCCGGCCGGAAGGTTTACAGGTAATTTACCGATTCTTGACATAATATATATACTTTATTAATAGACGTAGCAGATCACTTCGCCGCCTACGTTCATCTCGCGGGCCTCTTTGTCAGTGATGACGCCCTTGGAGGTGGAAAGGATGGCGATACCCAGTCCGTTGAGCACGCGGGGCATGTTCTCCACGTCGGCATAACGGCGAAGACCGGGGGTGCTGACCCTCTGGATGCGCTTGATAGCGGCGGCCTTGGTCTGGGGATGATATTTGAGAGCGATCTTGATTGTATTTGCGGGAGTTCCTTCAACTACCTTGTAGCTAAGGATATAACCTTTCTCGAACAGAATCTTGGTGATGGCGAGCTTCATGTTGGAAGCGGGAGCCTCAACAACCTTCTTGCCTGCGAGGTAAGCGTTACGGATTCTGGTGAGGAAATCTGCAATAGGATCAGTCATAGTTTCTGATATTTATCTGATTTATTACCAACTGGCCTTCTTTACACCGGGGATAAGACCCTGGGAGGCCATCTCACGGAACTGGATACGGCTCAGGCCGAAGTCCCTCATGTATCCCTTGGGACGACCGGTGAGGGAGCAGCGGTTGTGAAGACGTACGGGGCTCGCGTTCTTGGGGAGCTTGTCGAGGGCGGCGTAATCACCGGCCTCTTTGAGGGCTGCCCTCTTTGCGGCGTACTTGGCTACTAATTTGGCGCGCTTTACTTCGCGTGCTTTCATTGATTCTTTTGCCATATACTATCTTAGTTGTTATGTTTCTTGAACGGGAGGCCGAAAGCCTTGAGGAGGGCGTGTGCCTCTTCGTCTGTCTTGGCCGTAGTTACGAAGGTAATCTCGATACCGTGGATACGGGGGTTCTTGTCGATCTCGATCTCGGGGAAGATGATCTGCTCCTTGATACCGAGGGTGTAGTTGCCCTGACCGTCCATTTTCTCGGAGATGCCGTTGAAGTCGCGGATGCGCGGGAGGGCGACCCTCATGAGGCGCTCCAGGAATTCGTACATCTTGACGTCGCGAAGGGTGACTTTTGCACCGATGGGCATGCCCTTACGGAGTTTGAAGTTGGAGATATCCTTGCGGGAGGAGGTGATGATGGCCTTCTGTCCTGCGATGATGGAGAGCTCTTCTGCCGCCTCTTCAACGAGTTTCTTGTCCTGGGTTGCATCGCCCACGCCTTCGTTAAGGGTAATCTTGACGAGCTTGGGAACCTGCATCACGGTGGTGTAGGAGAACTGCTTTACGAGAGCGGGAACGATCTCCTCTTTGTAAACCTTCTTCAGGGAAGGAACATATCCTTTAGGGAGCGCAACGGCTTCCGCGGGTTTTTCTGCTTTCTTTGCCATAATTACTTGATCTCCTCTCCTGTTGTTTTAGCGTAGCGGATTTTCTTGTCTCCGTCCATGCGGTAGCCCACGCGGGTGGCCTTGCCGGCAGCGTCCATGAGCTGGACGTTGGAGATGTGAATACCTGCTTCCTGTTTGATAATACCGCCCTGGGGGAACTTGCTGTTGGGCTTGGTGTGCTTGGACACCATGTTCACGCCCTCTACAATAACGCGGTCCTTGTCGCGGAGGACTTCCAGGACCTTACCGGTCTTGCCTTTGTCGTTGCCGGCGTTCACGATAACGGTATCGCCTTTCTTTATATGGAACTTTTTCATTGTTTCTTACTTTTTAAAGGACCTCGGGTGCCAGTGAAACAATCTTCATGTAGTTCTCGCGCAGCTCCCTGGCCACAGGGCCGAAGATACGGGTTCCGCGGAGTTCGCCTGCGCCGTTCAGGAGGACGCATGCGTTGTCGTCGAAACGGATGTAGGAACCGTCAGCGCGGCGGATTTCCTTCTTGGTGCGGACGACGACGGCCCTTGTAACGGTGCCTTTCTTGATTTCACCGCCGGGCATGGCGCTCTTGACGGTGCAGACAATGGTCTCACCCACCGTTGCGTAACGGTGACGGGTACCGCCAAGTACACGGATGCAAAGAACTTCCTTTGCACCGCTGTTGTCGGCCACCTGTAAACGTGTTTCCTGCTGTATCATAATTACTTGACTTTTTCTACGATTTCAACTAATCTCCAGTTCTTGGTCTTGGAGAGAGGACGGGTTTCCATAATGCGGACGGTATCGCCTTCCGAGCACTCGTTGTTGGCATCCTCCGCCACGAATTTGGTGGACTTCTTTACGAACTTGCCGTAGATGGGGTGCTTCTCGTGCCTTTCAACCTTTACGACGATGGTTTTGTCCATCTTGTTGCTGACCACGATGCCGACTCTTTCTTTACGAAGATTTCTTTCCATAGTACTAACTTAGTTCTGCTGTTTCTCTTTCTCGGCCAGGATGGTGATCATGCGAGCGATATCCTGACGGGTCTTTCTGATCTTGGAGGTATCCTCCAGGGGAGAGATCGTGTGGTTGAGCTTCATGGTGTCGAGGTTGCTCTTTTCAATCTCGATGCGGTCACGGAGGTCGGCCACAGACATCTCACGTACTTCTGATACTTTCATGATTTTTCTCTCCTGTGATTATTCTTCTACATAATCCCTGCGGACCACGAACTTGGTGGCGACGGGGAGTTTCTGGGCAGCAAGACGCATTGCTTCCTTTGCGGTGGCGAGGGAAACGCCTTCCGCCTCGAACAGAATACGGCCGGGGGTGACGGGGGCTACGAAGCCCTGGGGATCACCTTTACCTTTACCCATACGGGTATCGAGCGGCTTTGCAGTGAACGGCTTGACGGGGAAGATGCGGATCCAAATCTGACCCTCACGGTTCATACGACGGGAAATGGCCTGACGGGCTGCCTCGATCTGATGTGCAGTGAGCCAGCAGTTCTCAAGGTTCTTGAGACCGAAAGAACCGAATGCGAGCTGGTTTCCGCGACCGGAATTGCCCTTCATGCGGTTTTTATGTTCCCTTCTGAATTTTGTTCTTTTAGGCTGTAACATTGTTGTAATGTTTAAAAATTTCCTTTAGTTTGCCCTAACTCATTGAAACTCAGCTGGTTGGGTGCGTTTTGCTCCAATTTGGGGAATGCAAAGTTACAAAAAAATTTTGATTCGCAAACATTTTTTCAAAAATTTTTACACATTTTCGACCGCCGTTTTTAACAGCTAACTCACTGAAACACCGCCCGTTCCTTTCGGCAATAAAAAAAACTTTGCATATTTTTCGACATCGGCCAACATGCAAATAAAAAACCCGGAGGGGCACTCCGGGTTCAACGTGTATTTTGGATGATTATTCCTTGACGCTTTCCACCATAGACTCCACGGCTCTTGCCGCAGAGGAACCGACAGCGGAGGACGCAGGATCTGCGGTCACGGCTTCGGACGTTGCGGGTTCTTCCACGGCCGCCGGGACCTCCTCTTCCACCGGAGGAGCGTTAGGATCGGGCACAGAATCATACTCGCAGGGCATTACAGTGTTGCCTTCGCCGTCCAGGAGGCCGTACTTGCCGTCTTTGGTCACCTCAATCAAGGTGGATTCCTCATTCAGGTACAGGCTGTCGAATTCCGGAGCACGCACAACGGTTCCGTCCAGGCTCATAAGGCCATAAAGTCCGTCTTTCTCGATAACCAGCATGCCGAGAGACTCAATCAGGTAATCCACCTTGCAGCCGGAGTCCAGCACCACGGAGAGGTCGGTTGCCCAGGGATAGAAGCCCACGAGCTCGTTTCCGGCAGCGTCAAGCACGCCCGACAGGCCGTCCTTCTCCACGAAGAACACCTCGCGGAATGCGTTCCACTTGAGGGATGTTATGTCATCGGCAAGGAGAACCTCAGGCGAAGCCGTCCATTTGCCATAGTCCACGATCACTTTGTCGCCCTGCGACACGATTCCGTTCATGCCGTCTCTGTTCACCAGATATCCCTGGGAGCAGCGGGCGATGCTGGCGTAGCGGGTCTGAAGGATGATGCGTCCGTCCATCGACAGGATGCCCTCCAGGCCGTTTTTCCACACGAGAAGGCCCAGTTCCTTGTCCAGGCGGATTTGCTCGTAGCTGGGAGGGGCGATGCGATGGCCGTCTTCGCCAACAATGCCGAAGAGACCGTCCTTGCTCACCAGATAACCGCCCACGGAAGGTTCACGGACGATGGAGTCGTAGATGGGCTCCACGAGGATGGCGCCATCGGCCTTGAGAATGCCGTATTTGCCCTCCAGGATTACGTCGAAGCCGCCCTGGGGATTGATGTCGATGCTGTCGTAACGGCAGGCGACCGCCCATGCGCCCTTGGTGTTCAGCATGCCGTATTTGCCGGCACGGGAGGCCAGCGCGAGGCCCTCGGCGGAGAACTCCCCTATTTCGGAGAGATTCAGCTGGAGGATGCTGCCGGTGAGCACGGGGATGCCCAGACGGGGGCTTATTACCGACCTCACGCCGATCAGCGCCTTGAACGGGCCGGATTCCGCGATGACGGTGGCATTGCCGTCGAAATCGGAAATTGCGTCGTACTCGGGTTCGATGAGATAGACGTTCTCACGGGTGATGTAGCCCCAGCGGCCGTCGGCCTTGACGCGTGCGACCTGCATCGTGGTGCCATCGGCCGATGTTACCGGCACGAACTGGCCGGCTTCGTCGAACACCGCCTTGATTATCATTTTGCCGGAGACGTTGGCGAATCCCCATTTCCCCTTCTTCTCCGTGGGCATGAGCTGTTCGTCAAGGTCTTTCACCGGTTTGAGTTCCGGGATCTGCGCGAAAGCCCCGCCTGCGAGGCAGAGAATCGCTGCGATGGAAAGTAGAAAGCGCTTCATTTGTTGTGGCTTGTGTTTGTGCGTTGACAAATATAGCAAATTCCCGGCAATTGTGCCAAGAATCTACTTTTTAAGATACTTTTCGGGTATTTTAATGTCGGGCGGCGGTTCGAAGTATATGGAATAATACAGCGACGGGAAGGTGCCGTCATGCCAGGCCTGGCAAAGCTGTTCCAGATCCTTGTCTTCGCCCGTGGGGTCGTATTTCGATTTGAGGTTGTTGTCGAACATCTTGGCAATTCCCTGCCAGAAGCCGGCCGCCATGCCGTTCTTGTACTGCTTGATTATGGAATAGGACGACTTTCCGGTTTCCCTGTCGATGAGTTTGAGCAGCACTCCGCCCTGGGTGATGGTCATGTTCCTCAGGGTTTTCTCGAAGTCCTTGAAAAGATCGGCCTGGATGGAGGCGATGTAGCGGTCT
>JAGABD010000033.1 GCA_017614795.1 Bacteroidales bacterium | reverse complement strand
GTGTTCCACTGCATAGTGTTCCCCGCTATGCTCAAGGCCTACGGCGACGGCTTCATCCTGCCGGACAACGTGCCCGCGAACGAGTTCCTGAACCTCGAGGGCGAAAAGATTTCGACCTCGCGCGGCTGGGCCGTGTGGGCGCACGAATACGTGAAGGATTTCCCCGGCAAGGAGGACGTGCTGCGTTACGTGCTCACCGCCAACGCTCCGGAGACCAAGGACAACGACTTTTCCTGGAAGGAGTTCCAGACCCGAAACAACAGCGAACTTGTGGCCATCTTCGGCAACTTCGTGAACCGCGCCGTGGTGCTCACCCACAAGTATTTCGGAGGCAAGGTGCCCGCGGCGGGAACCCTTCTCCCCGCCGACAAGGAGGTCCTTGCGGAGATACCCGCCCTGCGCGACAGCCTCGAGAAGAACATCGAGGGCTTCCGCTTCCGCGAAGCGCTCAAGGACGCAATGTCCATCGCCCGCATCGGCAACAAGTACATTTCCGACTCCGAGCCCTGGAAGATTGCCAAGGAGGATCTCGCCCGCACAGGCACCATCCTCAACGTCTGCCTGCAGATTTGCGCCGACCTGGCGATCGCCTTCGAACCTTTCACGCCTTTCGCCTGCGAACGTCTCCGCAAGATGCTGAATCTCCCCGCAACCCCTTGGGAAAAGCTTGGCGCGGAGGATATCCTGCCCGAAGGGCATCAGCTCGCTGAAGCGCAGCTTCTTTTCGAGAAGATCGACGATGCCGCCATCCAGGCCCAGCTCGACAGGCTCGACGCCATCCGCGCGGCCAAGGAGGCGGAAGCCAAAGCGGCCCTCGCAAAGCAGGTACAGCCCCGGAAGGAGGAGTGCACTTTCGAGGAATTTGAGAAGATGGACATCCGCACCGCCACCGTGCTGGAGGCCGAGCGCGTGCCCAAGACGGACAAGCTTCTGAAACTCACCATCGACACGGGCATCGACAAGCGCGTCATAGTCTCGGGCATCGCCGAGTATTATTCACCCGAAGACATGGTGGGCAAGCAGATTTGCATCCTCGCCAACCTCAAGCCCCGCGTAATCAAGGGCATAGAGTCCAAGGGAATGATACTGATGGCGAAGCAGGGCGACGGCTCGATGCGCTTCATCACCCCTCAGGAGGTTGTGGCCAACGGCGCCGTGGTGGGATAGGCCTATTTGACCACCTTACCCTTGAAATGGATCTTGTCGGTCGCGGTGAAGCCGCGGTCGTTCTTCGACAGTATCCGCTGCCTGCGGTAGTAGTACAGCAGATGGTCGTCGGAACCTATCAGCATCTTGTAGCAGTAGTTCCTGGCCCCGTTCTCGGCGGGCAGGATCACTATGCCTGAAATCGCCTGCTTTTCCGCCGTTTCGAAGGCTTTCCCCGCTCCTTCTTCGCTCAGATAGATCAGCCTTCCGCGGGTGCTGCGCTTCGACGTGATGGTCTTGAGCCCGCCGTACGCCACGCGGTCGGATTCGATGGCCTTCATCATAAAGTCCTGCGCTATGTCGATGAAGGCCGGCATATAGATGAGCTCCTGCCCTCCCGAGTTGTCGGAGGGGGCAACGGGCATCTTCAGCACATCGAAGGCGACAGTGCGGGAATCTTCTCCGCTTTCGAAGCCTCCCTTGCTGATTATCAGATACATGAAGTCGCTGTCCTTGGCGAAGCGCAGGAAGTAGTAGAGGTTCCTGTTCTTGAAGCGTTCGTACTCCGCGGTGGTGCAGAATTCATAGGGGGAGATGCGCCAGCGGCTGGAAATTTCCTCCTTCAGGATGATGTCCAGGACGGGCATTCCGGTGAGCACGACCTTGGTGGTTCGGGAAGCGAAATCTTCCAGTTTCGCCTTGCGGGTATAGACCTGTCCCTGCCCCCTCGAAAGGAGCGGAATCAGCGTCAGCGCAAGCGCCAGAAGATATTTTGCGAAATGCTTTCCCACGGTTTTGCAAAGTTACTCAAATTATGCTATTTTTGTAAACTATGTCAGATTATATCGTATCAGCGCGCAAGTACCGTCCGGATTCTTTCGAATCCCTTATCGGCCAGGACAATATAGCACAGACCCTCAAGAATTCCGTGCTTCGCGGGCAGCTTGCCCACGCCTATCTGTTCTGCGGCCCCAGGGGCGTCGGCAAGACCAGCACGGCGCGTATCTTCGCAAAGACCATAAACTGTTCCAATCCCGGTCCCGAACTCGAGCCCTGCGGACATTGCGAGAGCTGCGAGTCCTTCCAGGAGGGCCGTTCCTACTGCATCTACGAGCTAGACGCCGCGTCCAACAACAGCGTCGAGGACATCAAGACCTTGATGGAGAAGGTGCAGATTCCTCCCCAGGTCGGGAAGTACAGCGTGTATATCATCGACGAGGTGCATATGCTCAGCCAGGCGGCGTTCAACGCCTTCCTCAAGACTCTCGAGGAACCGCCCGCATACGCCATCTTCATCCTCTGCACCACCGAGAAGCACAAGGTTCTCCCTACCATTCTTTCGCGCTGCCAGACCTACGATTTCAACCGCATCGGCGTATCCGACATAGTCTCGAACCTGAAGTCCATCGCCGCGAAAGAGGGAATCACCGTCGACGGCCGTTCGCTTCACGTGATCGCACGCAAGGCCGACGGCGCCATGCGCGACGCCCTGACAATATTCGACCAGACCGTGGCGTTCTGCGGCAACGACATCAAGTATGCCGACGTGGAGCGCAATCTCGGCATCCTCGATTCCGAGTACGGCTTCCGCCTGGTGGACGCTTTCCTCGCGAAGGACTATGCGTCCGCTCTGCTGATTCTAGACGAGGTGCTGCGCGCCGGGTTCAACGCCCTGCATTTCATTACCGCCCTCGGCGAACACATACGCGACCTGCTGGTTGCCCGCACTGGCGGGTTGGAGGCTCTCGTGGAGATGCCCGAAGACCTCGCCGGGCAGTATCGCGAGCAGGGGAGCCGCTGCAGCGTGAAGTTCCTGTACGACGCTCTCGGAGTCATCTCCGAATGCGAGGCCGGCTACAAGGCCGCGGTGAACCAGAGGCTGCACATAGAGTATGCGATAATGCGCCTGGCGTTCCTGGCCGGAGTGCCTGCTGTGGGCGACGGGGTCGCAGCTCAGCCCTCCGCACCTGCAGCCTCGGCACAGCCATCCGCGTTGGGCAAAGGGCAGCCAGGAGTCCCACAAGGGG
>JAGABD010000032.1 GCA_017614795.1 Bacteroidales bacterium | reverse complement strand
GGTAGCCGGGAGTGCCGCTCTCGTCGTGCTTGTAGAGCACGTGGCTCTCAAGGTCGGCGACATACTGCTCGGCAAGGTCGCGGCCATAGAGGGCGCGGATCTTGTCCTGCATGATGTAGCGGTTCTGCTTGATGTTGTTCTCCTTGTAAAGCTCGTTGCCAAGCGTCACGATGTTCTTGCGGGTAACGTTGGCGTTGGCGTCGAACTTGCTGCCGGTGGCAGCGTTGGAGGCCTTGATATAGTCCTTGATGAAGTCGCGCTTCTTGCGGAAATCCTTAGCTTCGTCGAACTTGGTAATATACTCCTGTGCCGCTTTCTTGTTGATGGACATGAGCGCGTCCACTACCTGGCGGCGGATCTCCTGGCTCGTCATACCGTCATAGAGATGGAGGTTGTCGGTAATGGACACGACAACTTCCTCCGGAGCCCTCTGCCCCGTGGAGCGGTAAGCGCAGCGAATACCCTTCTTCAGTTTCTCGAGATCGAACTCTTCAACTGTTCCGTTGGTTTTCTTAACTTCCATATTATCAATTAGTTACGGTTATACGATTTGTGCAGGGGGCTAAAAAACCCGGCCCGTGGTTTCCAGGCCGACACTGGTTTAGGCTCTCTTTGCAACGGCAAAGTTATGAAAACGGGAGGCACTTTTCAATGCCTCCCTTTTTCAAGTTATCAACACTTCACTAACAATCCCCTTCGGGGCTTGTCAGGTGGCCGATGGCCACACCTTGTCTCGGGGACACCCCGAACCCCGCGGGCGTTGCCCGATTCTTATTGCGCCTCCAAAAGAATGACGTGACTGTGCCAGTCGTTGTGGCCGTTGTAGACGTCCTTTTCGGGGAAGTAGAAGCCGCTGGCCATAAGGTAGGCTCCGGAGACGACCTTGCCGTCGAGGGCGGAAACCGGTTCGCCTTCGACCTTGTTCAGTTCCGTGACCTTGTAGTTCTTCGCGGGGTCGAGTCCCGCAAGCGGCACGCGGGCGGGATGGTCGTTGCGGAAGAACCCGGTGCGCCACCAGAAGAAGACGGCCTGGGATTTATCCTCGTTGGCGTAGAGGAGCGAAGCGAGGCCCTTGCCCTCGTAAGGGGATACGAGGCGGTAGATGTCGCCGCACTGCACCACGGGGCGGATCTTCTTGTACTCGGTGACGGCCTTGCGGCATATCTCCTTCTCGGCCTCGGTCATCTGGGCGGGCTGGAGCTCGAAGCCGAGACGTCCGCTCATGGCCACGTCGATGCGGTATTTGAGGGGGAT
The DNA here is from genome assembly GCA_017614795.1 of Bacteroidales bacterium. The sequence goes on along the minus strand of JAGABD010000032.1, from coordinate 3,095 downwards.
GACGCGTCCGGTCTGATGGTTGGGCGACGCGCTCACGTGGCAGGCCATCATCTCGGCGGGGAAGAAATAGGAGGTTCCCCACTGGATGTTGATGCGCTGCAGGGCGTCGGTGTTGTCGGAGGTCCACACTTCGTCGAACCACGGCATAGTGCCCCAGTTCACGCGCGCGCCTCCGCTGGCGCATGCTTGTATGATAAGGTCGGGATATGCCTTGCGCACACGGTCGAGCACCTTCTCGAGACCGCGCTGGTATTCTATGTAAAGATGGTTCTGGTTCTTGAGGAAAGGCGATCCGGGGGAGCGCATTATGTTGTTGCAGTCCCACTTGACGTATGATATGCCGGGAGCCTGCTTCATCACGCCGTCAAGGATGCCGAAGACGAAGTCCTGGACCGCGGGGTTGCAGAGGTCGAGGACCATCTGGGTGCCGCCGCGTCCCGGGACGGGTTCGCGACCTGCCGCGTTGAGCACCCAGTCGGGATGCTTTTCGTACAGTTCGCTGCGGGTGTTCACCATTTCCGGCTCGATCCAGATGCCGAACTTTATGCCGAGGTCCTTGCAGCAGTCCACCATTCCCTGGAGTCCGTGGGGGAGTTTCTTCTTCTGGAGCTGCCAGTCGCCCAGGCCCTGGATGTCGGTGTCGCGGGGATATTTCTCGCTGCCGAACCAGCCGTCGTCTATGACGAAGAGCTCGCCGCCGATGCTGGCGACATCTGCCGCCATCTTGTGCATCACGGGCTCCTGGATATCCATATAGACGCCTTCCCAGCAGTTGAGGAGAATGTCGTTGGGCTGTCCTCCGTGGGCGAGGCGGTACTTGCGTCCCCAGCGGTGGAAGTTGCGGCTCACTCCGCCGAGTCCTTCGTCGCTCCAGCTGTAGGCGAGTTTAGGGGTGACGAATTCCTCTCCCCTGGCGAGGGTGTACCAGGCGTCGCGGGGGCTGATGCCCGCGAAGAAACGGTGGGTGCCTTCGAGCGTCACCACCCTCATTTCGAAATTGCCGCCGTATTCCAAGGCGGCGCCTATGACGCGTCCGGTATTCTCCTGAGGCTTGCCGTCGAGCGACAGCATCACTTCAGAATGGGCTACCGCGTTGTCGCGCACGCCGCCGTGGGCGCTCACTTCACGGGTTCCGTTCACGAGCGGCTGGCTTACCACCCTGCATTCGTCGGCCCAGCCTCCGTGAAGGGATGTCATCCATACGTTTCCTTCCTGGATGGGCAGGAATCCGGAGTCGTAACGGTGCAGGATGACCGGCTTCTTGCCGGCGTTGCTTATCGCCGCCCAGGTTTCGATGAGATTCTCTTCGGTATAGCTGCGCAGGAAAATCTTCACCGTGAAGAACGGGTAGAGGGGATCCTTGCAGAGTATCTCCATGTCCTTGCCGCCGTCCCAGGAACTTTCCTTGACGCTTTCGGTGCGAAGGTCGGCGCTGACATTGCCGTCGGGCATTTCCACGCTGAGGGCGTCGGGTTTCGAAGTGCGGTCGAAGCGGGCCGGATAGAGGTCGAAGACCTTGCCGTTCAGGCCGACCGACGCGACGTCGCCGGACTGCAGACGCGCCCCATAATAAAGGATCTGGGGATGGGCGCCCTGTTCCGCCTTGATGACGAGGCTCGTATTCCTGGTGTCGATGACTGTCTGCGCGGTCGCGCAAATTCCGCCTGCCAGCAGCGCCAGCACGGCGGCGAATATGTGGAGTTTATTGGTCATAGCCCTCAAATATAGCAAAAAAAACGAAGCGGCCTTTCGGTCGCTCCGTCATTTTCAAAAGGAATCCCTTATTACTCGGCGGGCTGCTCTGCAGGAGCCTCTTCCACGGGGGCGTTCTCGGCGACCACTGCCACCTTGATGGCTGCAGAAACTGCCTTGTACACCTTCACGCTGCCTTCGTATTCACCGGGAGCCTTGATTTCGGGAAGGCTGATGTGGCGCTTCTCGATTTCGTATCCGGCTGCTGCGAGAACATCGGCAACCTGGGCCGCGGTGACGCTGCCATACAGCTTGCCGCTCTCGGCCACCTTGACTGTCACCTGCACGGGCACCGCCGCAATCTTGGCTGCGAGAGCCTCGGCGTCCGCCACGAGCTTCGCCTCCTTGTGGGCGCGCTGACGGACGGTCTCCTCGTGCTGCTTGAGGGCAGACTTGGTTCCCATCACTGCGAAACCCTGGGGGATGAGATAATTGAGGGCGTAACCACTCTTCACTTCTACGACGTCTCCGGCCTCGCCGAGACCCGCAACTTCTTTCTTAAGGATGATTTTCATGGCGCTCAATTATTTAAGAAGGTCGGTAACATAAGGAAGCAGGGCAAGGGAGCGGGCGCGCTTGACGGCCTGCGCAACCTTGCGCTGGAACTTGAGGGAAGTACCGGTGATGCGGCGGGGAAGAATCTTACCCTGCTCGTTCAGGAACTTCTTGAGGAATTCGGGATCCTTGTAATCCACGTATTTGATGCCTGCCTTCTTGAAACGGCAGTACTTCTTCTTGCGAACCTCTACGGTAGGAGGGTTCAGGTAACGGATGTTAGCGTCTGTCTGTGCCATAGTTTAGTCCTCCTTTGCTTCTTCGATGTCAACTTCGATGTCGAGTTCCACGTCATTGTCCTTTGCAGGGGCGGGAGCGGGTGCTTCGGCCTTCTTGCCGGATGCCTTCATTTCGCGACGGTGCTCTGCGTATGCAATGGCGTCCTTGTCGAGAGCGACGGTAAGGAACCTGATGATGCGCTCGTCACGCTTGAACTGGACTTCCAGGTTGCTCACGAATTCGGGAGCTGCCTTGAACTCGATAAGATAATAAAAACCAGAGGTTTTGTGCTGGATAGGGTACGCGAGCTGCTTGAGCCCCCAATCCTCCTGGTACACGATTTCGCCACCGTTGTCGGTGATGAACTGGGTGTACTTGGCAACCGCTTCCTTCATCTGTTCTTCAGACAAAACGGGAGTTGCAATGAAAACGGTTTCGTACTGTTTAATCATTTGACTTTTAAGTAGTTGTAAAAATTAGCCCTTCGGGCGTTTCCCAAAGGGCTGCAAATATAGGAATTATCCGCGAAAAAACAAAAGAATTATTTCTTCTTTTCCTCTTTCGGCCGG
>JAGABD010000031.1 GCA_017614795.1 Bacteroidales bacterium | reverse complement strand
TCTACCCATTCCGAACAGAGAAGTTAAACGCACTCACGCCGATGGTACTGCCCCACCAGGTGGGAGAGTAGGTAGCCGCTGTTCTTCGAAGGCCCTGATGTCGAAAGACGTCAGGGCCTTTTTGTTTGCGGCATGCCGCAAACCGAAGAACGGCGAGCTACCGCTTCCATAAAAATTCTTATATTTGTATACTATGTCTGAAAATGAGAATAAAACCGTGTGGGCGGAAGCGGGGAGGTCCGGGCTGGTGCTGGGAGGCATCTCGATCGCGTATTTCCTGCTGACGCTCGTGGTTCCGAAACTTGGGACGGGCTTCCTTGTAAGTATGCTGTCGTTCCTGCTTTGGGGACTTAAAGTATTCCTCTGCATTTATATGATGCACCGTTTCCTGAAGATCGAAGCGGCGGAAAACGGGGGAGAACGCAGGCGTACCTTCCGTTACGGTATGGCAACAGCCCTGTGTTCGGCGTTGCTGTATGCGGGTTTCTGCCTTGCCTGGACCACTTTCGTGCAGCCCGACTTCTATGAGGCCGCCTTCGAAGCGGCACTCCAGATGTATACGTCTTTCAACATTCCGGCCGAGACTCTCGATATGATGTCGAATATGGAGAGTTCGATGCCGACGCTGACTTTCTTCACCAACCTTATCTGGTGCTGGATTTTCGGCACGGTGCTTGCGGCCATAATATCGTCGTCCATCTGCAAACAGGACGATCCTTTCGCTGAAAAATAAACGCTAACAATGGATATTTCAGTTGTAGTACCCCTTCTCAACGAGGCTGAATCCCTGCCTGAGCTTTCCTCCTGGATAGCGAAGGTGATGGAGGCCAACGGTTTTTCCTACGAAGTGATATTCGTCGACGACGGCAGCACGGACGCCTCCTGGGAGGTGATTTCCGGCCTGGCGAAAAAGGACACCCGCATCCACGGCATCCGCTTCCGCCGCAACTACGGCAAGAGCGCGGCTCTTTACTGTGGCTTCGAGAAGGCCCAGGGCGACGTCGTCATCACTATGGACGCCGACCTTCAGGACAGCCCCGACGAGATTCCCGTCCTCTTCAAGAAGATAAAGGAAGAGGGCTTCGATGTGGTTTCGGGCTGGAAACAGCACCGCAAAGACAATGTAGTCACCAAGAATCTGCCTTCCAAGCTCTTCAATGCGACCGCGCGCCTCATCACCGGCATCAAGCTGCACGATATGAACTGCGGCCTGAAGGCCTATGCGAAGGAGGTGGTGAAGAACATCGAGGTCTACGGCGAGATGCACCGCTACATCCCGTATCTCGCGAAGAACGCCGGATTCTCGAAGATCGGCGAGGTGCCCGTGCACCATCAGAAGCGCAAATACGGCAAGAGCAAGTTCGGTATGAACCGTTTCATAAACGGCTTCCTCGACCTGCTTTCGCTGTGGTTCCTGTCCACTTTCGGGAAGAAACCTATGCACTTCTTCGGTTATTCCGGCCTCTTTATGTTCCTCGTGGGAACCGTGATGACCTGCTGGATCATCGTCGCGAAACTGGTGCGCCAGGCGGCTGGCACATACTACCGCGCAGTCACCGACCAGCCGCTCTTCTACCTTGCCCTGCTTACCGTGGTGCTCGGTGTGATGCTCTTCCTGGCGGGCTTCATCGGGGAGATGGTCTCCCGTTCTTCGGGCGAGCGCAACAAGTACAATATCAAAGACTTGCTATAGATTATGGAAACAAAGTTCAAACTTGGAGGCATATTCGTGATGATAGGACTCATAGTCCTTGGCGCGATGCTTCCGAAAACCGCAAAGGTGCTTAAATCTTTCGACAGGACTGTCGACGTGCGCGGTCTCTGCGAACGCGAAGTCCCGGCCGACAAACTTATCTGGCCCATCCAGTTCAAGGTGGGTGGAAACGACCTTGGCGATGTCTACCGCGAGGTCGAGAGCAAGAACGCGAAGGTGCGCAAGTTCCTTACGGACGGAGGCATTTCCGCCGATGAAATCACAATCGGCACCCCTTCGGTCTCCGACAAGTATTCCCAGGAGTACGGCTCCTACGACCGTGTTTACAGGTATCTCGCGACGTCTACGATAACAGTTTCGACCAAGGATGTGGAGAAGGGACGCGCGCTTATGGACAAGCAGCGCAATCTGATCCGCGACGGCATAGTGCCCGAGAACGGTTGGGACTGCCATCCCACCTTCCTTTTCGAAGGCCTTAACGAGATCAAGCCCGAGATGATCCAGGAGGCGACCCGCAATGCGCGCGAGGTGGCCCAGAAGTTTGCTGACGATTCCGGCAGCAAGCTCGGCAAGATCAGGAACGCCACCCAGGGCTATTTCAGCATAGAGGACCGCGACAGCAACACCCCTAGCATCAAGAAGGTGCGCGTGGTGACGAATGTCTGTTACTACCTCTCGAAGTAGTTGCGGCGCAGAAAAAAGAAGAAGCCCGGCTGGACTGCCAGTCGGGCTTTTTTGTCTTGAAGAAAGGAGAAACTTACTTGAGAGCTTCCTTTGCAGCGTCGGCACCGGCGGCGATTGCTTCCTGAGCAACCTCGGCAGCGGCCTCGACGGCAGCGTCCTTAACTTCTTCAGCGGGAGTGGCCTCGGCCTGCTCGCAAGCGGCGGGTTCCTGGGCGGCTTCCTTTGCTTTCTTGTTACCGCAAGAGGCTGCGAAGAGCGCGATAGCGGCTACAGCAATAATGACATAAATCTTCTTCATAATACAAAAACTTTAAAGTTTAATAATTTAACAAGGCAAAAATAGGAAAAATTCTGGAATATTGTCCTGATTATCCAGGCTTTGTGGAATAATGTTTATATTTGCTTTAATGAAAACGTCAAATAATCTCACCGAACTTATAGGACAAACTCCTCTGCTGGAGGTTTCCGGTTTCGAAGGGCAGAAAGCCCGCATTCTTCTCAAACTCGAATACTTCAATCCCGGAGGCAGCGTCAAGGACCGCATCGCCCTGGCAATGATTGAAGATGCCGAGGCCAAGGGCCTGCTTAAGCCGGGCGCCACCATCATCGAGCCCACCAGCGGCAATACCGGCGTCGGAATAGCGTGGGTGGCCGCATCGAAAGGCTACAAGGCCATCCTTACAATGCCCGAGACTATGAGCCTCGAGCGTCGCAACCTTCTCAAGGCGCTGGGAGCGAAGCTGGAGCTTACACCGGGCGCAGAGGGAATGAAGGGCGCGATCCGCAAGGCAGAAGAACTGCGCGACAGCATCCCCGGATCCATCATACTGGGGCAGTTCACCAATCCCGCCAATCCCGCGATGCACGAGCGCACAACCGGCGTGGAGGTTTGGGAAGATACCGACGGGGCGGTGGACATTTTCGTTGCCGGAGTGGGCACCGGAGGCACCGTGAGCGGTGTCGGCAAGGCCTTGAAGTCACGCAAGCCCGCAGTGAAGATTGTAGCGGTGGAGCCTGCTTCTTCCGCGGTCCTCTCCACCGGAGTAGCCGGAAAACACAAGATTCAAGGCATCGGCGCAGGCTTCGTTCCCGATACTTACGATTCGAAAGTTATCGACGAGATTCTGCCAGTTGCGGACGACGATGCCATCAAGGCGTCGCGCAGCCTCGCGGCGAGTAAAGGTCTGCTTGTAGGCATCTCTTCGGGTGCTTCCTTCCACGCGGCGCTGGAGCTTTCCCGCCGTCCGGAGAATGCCGGAAAATTGATAGTCGCCCTTCTGCCCGATACCGGCGAACGCTATCTTTCGACCGTGCTTTATGCTTTTGAAGATTATCCGCTTTGAGATCGATAAAACAGACAAACGAACTTCTTGAACGCCTGATGGCGGCGGTCAAGGACGCAGTGTTCCCGCTTTATAGCGACGAGAGCACCGAGGATGCCGTCGCTGCCATATTCGACAGCCTCAAGGAGCTTTGCGAGGAGAAGGTCGCCAAGGCTTTCCTGGAGCAGTTGCCGGAGATTAAACGATTGATAGTCACCGATGTGGAGGCTATCGCGGAGAACGATCCGGCGGTAGGCGATGCACGCGAGATAGTGTTCTGCTATCCGGCCCTGACGGCGATGCTGCATTACCGTACCGCCCACGTGCTGCTCGGTCTCGGAGTGGCGGTGTTGCCGAGGATGCTCACCGAAATAGCGCATTCGCAGACGGGAATCGACATTCATCCCGGTGCGCAGATCGGGGCGTATTTCGCCATCGACCACGGCACAGGCGTTGTGATAGGTGCGACTTGCATAATCGGCGAACACGTGATGCTGTATCAGGGGGTTACGCTTGACGCTAAGAATTTCCGTTACGACGAGGCCGGGCGGCCCATCGACACTCCGCGTCACCCGATTCTGGAGGATAACGTCACAGTCTATTCCAATACTTCTATACTCGGGCGCGTGCGCATAGGGCACGATACCGTCATCGGCGGCAACGTCTGGCTGACTCACGACGTGCCCGCCAATTCGCGCATCCTCCAGCGCAAGGCGGTCACCGAACCTCACTTTACCGACGGCGCGGGTATTTAATTGCTGATAATAGATATTTCCCGAAGGGGGTGCCGACGGCGAAAATGTGAGTTTGGCCGCCGCCGCGAAGTGCCATTTTGCGGCGAAGTTCGTCGGTGGAAAGAGGCAGCGCGCGGGCGGTGATTTCGGCGTCCGGCCAGAGGCTGGCAAAGCGTTTGAGAGAGGCTTTGCCGAATAGTGCAACTTCCTGTATTTCAAATAGTTTACCGAAAGGCGCAAAGGCGCTTGTTTCGGCGTTTTGGGGTACCAGATAAAGGTGTGCGGAAGGGCCGAGCGGATGGATTCCGAAGCGCTGCGCGATTAGTTTGAAGGCGCCGCTTTTCATCAGCGCGGGACCGGGTTCGAAGAGATGTCCGAGAGGGGCGGGCGTGGCGTAAGGATGATCGGGCAAGACGGCGGGAATGGCACTGGCGGTGGCCTCCTCAGACGGCAGGAAACGTATTCCGTCATTGCCGGTCACGCCGGCAATCTCGACCACGATGGAGTATTCCCCGTCAAACCCCGGTTCGCAGAGCGCGAGGAGTTCCTTGCATTCGCCGGAGGCCTCTGCGATGTGGATTTCTTTCAGGTTGTGAAGGCTCTTGCCGAGAAGGCTCACATCGGCGACGGGGGAAAGTTTCGCCATCAGGCGGATGCCCCTTCCGAGTATCATGTCCTGGATTTCCAACAGGTTGGGGGAGCAGTCCTCTAGGCGGAAGACTTTCCGGCCACCCGAGCCCCTTCTGGCAGGGTCGAGATACACTATGTCTGGCTTGAAACCGTCCAAAATATCGCCAATGTTCGAGGCAGAAATCTCGCAGTTGGAAACGCTGATTCCAGGGTATCCGAGAGCCGTGAAATTCTCTCTTGCCGCATCGGCCAGAACCGGGTTCATTTCGTTGTAGAGGACTGACGCTCCCTCGGCCGCGAACTGCCAGGAATCCACACCCAGTCCTCCTGTCAAATCGGCGAGTCGAAGCCCTTCGGATTTCCCTGCGAATTGAAGTGCCAAAAGTGCCTTGTGGCGTGCTGTGAGGGTGCTGCTGCACTGTTCGGCGGAGAGGGGAGAGGGCACAAGAATGCGAGAATCCCCGTACCATTCCTGCACTTTCCCTCGAAGCTTCCGTTTGGCCGCTATGCAGTCGGCCGCGAGTGCCACGTCGACGCCCGGCCAGCGGTTGCGGTGAAGCGCCAGAGAAGCCGGGTCCTCGCCCAGGTGGGCGGCTATGAATTCCCTCAGATCCATATGGCGAAGATAGTGCATTTTTGCTTATCTTTGCGTTATGGAAACAGCTGAAATTCTCAAAGTGGCGCAGGCTGCCGCAGCGGAGCGCTCGTGCAGTATAGTCGAGGTCAAAGGCGACGATGACAACAATTTCGAAGTGATTCTCTCCAAGGCTGAAGGGCCGGTGGACCTGGCCGACTGCGAATACGTCCACAGGGCCATCCTGGCCGCGTACGACCGCGATGTCGAGGATTATTCCCTGACCGTAGGTTCCGAAGGAATCAGCGGCGAGGAGGCGGACAGGCTCCTGTCGGAAGAATAATTTGGTTTTTTTAATGCAAAGTATTAACTTTGCACCCGTGAATGAAGGATAGAGGCCGGATGGCTTCTATTTTTTTTGTGAAGAAAACAAATAAATCATATACAGTTAAATGGAAAAGAAAAAAGAAGAGAAGGTAACCTTGATCGATGCTTTCAAGGACTTCAAAGAAGAAAAGAACATCGACCGTCCGGTGATGATGGGCGTGCTCAAAGACGTGTTCCTTACCCAGATTGCCAAGACCTACGGCAGCTCCGACAACTTCGACGTCATCGTCAATGTCGACAAGGGTACCTGCGAAATCTACCAGAACTTCGAGATCGTCGAAGAGGTGGAGGTTCCTTATGCCCAGATGACTCTCGAGCAGGTTAAGGCAGACAGCGGCGACGACGATTACGAACTCGGCGACATCTACACCAAGAAGCTCGAGCTTTCCGCATTCGGACGCCGCGGCATCCTGAACATCCGTCAGAACCTGCAGGGACGCATTATGGACATCGAGAAGGCGAACGTGTTCAAGAAGTACTCGGAGAAGGTGGGCGACATCTTCGCGGGCGAGGTCTACCAGACCTGGTCGCGCGAGGCTCTCGTTCTCGACGAGGACGGCAACGAGCTCCACATTCCCAAGGAGGAGCAGATCCCCGGCGAGCATTTCAAGAAGAACGACACCGTCCGCGCAATCATCAAGAGCGTGGAGATGCGCAACAACACCACTCCCTACATCACCCTCAGCCGTACTTCTCCCGAGTTCCTCGAGAAACTCTTCGAGATGGAGGTTCCTGAAATCGCCGACGGCCTCATCACCGTCAAGAAGGTGGTCCGCATCCCCGGCGAGCGCGCCAAGGTGGCGGTGGAATCCTACGACGAGCGCATCGACCCGATAGGGGCCTGCATCGGCGTGAAGGGCGGCCGCATCATCGGCATCGTCCGCGAACTGCATAACGAGAACATCGACGTCCTTCCCTGGACCTCGAACCCCAAGCTTCTCATCCAGAGGGCCCTTACCCCCGCCCACGTGTCCAGCATCGACATGGGCGAATCCCCCGAGGACAAAGTGAAGGTGTATATGCCCGCCGACGAAGTGCAGAAGGGTATCGGCCACGGCGGTTGCAACGTGCAGCTCGCCGGCCAGCTCATCGGACGCGAAATCGAAGTCTGGCGCGAGCTGCCTAAGGGCGGCAGCGTGCAGGAAGAGGATGACGTGGCTCTCGACGAGTTCACCGATCCCGAATATGGCCGCACGATCGACCAGTGGGTCATCGACAATCTCAAGAAGATCGGTTGCGACACCGCGAAGAGCGTTCTCGCGATAGATCCTGAAGACCTCGCCAAGAGGGCGGACCTCGATATGGAGACCGTGGAAGAAGTACGTTCCATCCTCGCAGCGGAATTCGAAGACTAAAAACCAGAATCAGAAATGGCAGAAATCAGGCTGAATAAATTGATGAAGCAGTTCAATATCGGACTGCAGGACCTTGTGGAGTTCTTGAACTCGCAGGGCGCCAGTATTGAAGAAAACCCCAACGAGAAGGTATCGGACGAGTTCCTTCCCGCGCTCGAGAAGCAGTTCGGAGCGGACCTCAAGGCCGCTAAGGAGGCTGAAGACCGCGCGATAAAGATGTCCGACATCCTCGAAAAGTCCGGCAAGCGCAAGGAAGAGGCCGAGGAGGAGGAACCCGAAAGCGTTGCAATCATAAGGAGCAATACGCTTTCCTCCAACCGCGCGAAACCCGAGCCCAAGCCGGAACCGGCACCCGAGCCCGAAAAACCGGAGCCGAAGCCCGAACCGAAACCGGAACCAGTGGCGGAGAAGCCCGCGAAGGCGGCTCCCAAGGCGAAAGCCGAACCGAAGCCGAAGCCCGAGCCGGAACCCGAACCGGTACCCGAGCCCGAAAAACCCGAACCGGAACCCGTCAAGGCGGAACCGGAACCCGTCGCTGCGCCTCAGCCTGAGCAGCCGGCGGAAACCCCGGAACAGCCCGCGGAGCCGGAGAGCAGCCTCAAGGTTCTCGGCAAGATCGACCTTTCGCAGTTCGACAAGAAGCCCAAGAAGCGCGATCGCATCGCCAAGGGAAGCCAGAAGGTGGACGTGGCGAAGGCGGGAGCCAATATCGAAAAGAGCTCCAAGAAGGCCAAGCAGGCCCAGCAGCCCGCTCCCGGCACAAGCAAGCGCAAGCGCGGCGAGCGTTTCAAGCCTGCCATGACCGAGGCCGAAATCGAGGAGATGCAGAAGGAGATCCAGAAGCAGGTGAAGGAAACCTACGCCAAGATGAACGAAGGCAAGAAGAACAACTTCGGAGCCAAGTACCGCAAGGAGAAACGCGAACTCGCGGCGCAGCGTACCCAGGAGGAGCTCGAGCAGCAGGCGGCAGGCAGCAAGGTGCTGAAAGTCACCGAGTTTGTCACCGTCAACGACCTCGCCACCCTGATGAACAACACCCCGGTGAACAATGTCATCGCGGCGTGCATGAGCCTTGGCCTTATGGTTTCCATCAACCAGAGGCTCGACGCGGAGGCCCTCGTGCTGGTGGCCGAAGAGTTCGGTTACAAGATCGAGTTCGTCGGAGCCGAGATCAGCGAGGAAATCGCCTCCAACGAGGAGGCCGACAAGCCCGAAGATCTCCAGCCCCGTCCTCCGGTAATCACCGTGATGGGACACGTCGACCACGGCAAGACTTCGCTGCTCGACTACATCCGCAAGACCAACGTCATCGCAGGCGAGGCCGGCGGTATCACCCAGCACATCGGCGCGTACAACGTGCAGCTGGAGGACGGCCGCCGCATCACCTTCCTCGACACCCCGGGTCACGAGGCGTTCACCGCAATGCGTGCCCGAGGCGCCCAGATGACCGGCCTCGCGATAATCATCATCGCGGCCGACGACGCCGTGATGCCCCAGACGGTCGAGGCAATCAACCACGCCCAGGCCGCAGGTGTTCCCATGGTGTTCGCAATCAACAAGATAGACAAACCCGGCGCACTGCCCGACCGCATTTACCAGCAGCTCTCTCAGATGAACATCCTCACCGAGAACTGGGGCGGAAAGTACCAGTGCCAGGAGATTTCTGCGAAGCAGGGACTCAATGTGGACAAGCTTCTCGAAAAGGTGCTCCTCGAGGCCGATATGCTCGACCTCAAGGCCAATCCCAACAAGCTTGCGAGCGGTGCGGTCATCGAGTCGTCCCTCGACAAGGGACGCGGCTATCTCGCCACCATCCTGGTGCAGAACGGAACTCTCCATCCGGGCGACGTAATCCTTACAGGAAGCTTCTACGGACGCGTTAAGAGCATGTTCAACGAGCGCGGACAGAAGGTCACCGAAGCGGGTCCTTCCACTCCTGTCAGCATCCTCGGACTCAACGGAGCCCCCGCGGCAGGCGAGAAGTTCAACGTGCTGGCCGACGAGAAGGAGGCCAAGAACATCGCCGCTAAGCGCGAACAGCTCATCCGCATCCAGGGCATCAAGACCCAGAAGCATATGACCCTCGAAGAGATCGGCCGCCGCATCAGCATCGGCAACTTCAAGGAACTCAACATCATCGTGAAGGCCGACGTGGACGGTTCCGTGGAGGCCCTTTCCGACTCCCTCATCAAGCTCAGCACCGAGCAGGTTCGCGTGAACGTCATTCACAAGGCGGTGGGAGCCATCTCCGAGAGCGATATCCTGCTTGCGGAGGCCTCCGACGCCGTCATCATCGGCTTCAACGTGCGTCCTTCCGTGGACGCCCGCAAGTCCGCCGAGAAGGAAGGCATCGAAATCCGCCTCTACTCCGTCATCTACGACGCCATCAACGAGGTGAAGGACGGTATCGAGGGTATGCTCGAGCCGGAGAAGAAGGAAGAGGTCATCGCCACGGCCGAGGTCAAGCAGTGCTTCCACATCAGCAAGGTGGGCACGATCGCCGGCTGTATAATGCGCGAAGGCAAGATGGTGCCCAAGGCTAAGGTCCGCCTCATCCGCGACGGCATCGTGGTGTACGAAGGCGAGCTCGGTTCGCTGCGCATCGGCAAGGACAACGTGAACGAAGTGGCCGCCGGCAAGGAGTGCGGTATGAGCATCGCAGGCTACAACGACATCAAGGAAGGCGATACGATCGAGGCTTACAAGATCGTCGAAATCAAGCGCACGCTGTAATCCCCGACAGGGACTCCCTGTTTTGTGACAGATGCCGTCAGATACCCTCTGGCGGCATCTGTGGTATATCATTTGCAAATATATCTTTATATTTGCAGAATGCGGCATTGTTTTTTGGACATAGTTTTGCTGCTCCTTCCCGCCTTGATTTGGCCTGCGTCGGCCGGGGAACGGGACGGTGGTATGCCGCTGTTAGGGGTGAGCACGAACGTGCTGTACGATATGTGCTACATCCCGGGGTATGGGCTGACTTCGATACCGAGCTTCAGCCTGGAGTATTATCCGAGGAACGGAAGGTTTACTTTCGGCGCGGATGTGGAATGGCCTATGTGGCAGCACGAGAGTGCCCGCAAGTATATGCAGATAAACAATGTCAGCCTGTGGGCGAGGCGTTGGTTCGACCCGGTCGAGGACCGCTTCAAGGGCCTTTACCTGTACGCGGGCGTGAACGGCGCGCGCTATGGCGTCGGCTGGAAGGGCGAAGGACGCATAGGCGAGGGCATCGGCGCCTCCTTCGGACTCGGCCACAAGTGGCTGCTCGGCAAGAGCCGCTTCTACATCGACGCAGGCCTCGGCCTGGGAGTGTTCTGGTCGGGTTACGACCCGTACTATTTCAGCGACGAGGCGACAGGCTGGTATTATTACGACTACAACGGAATGCCCGACGACTTCAGCAAGCGCAACAAGCGCTGGCTGTGGCTGGGCCCCACGAGGATATATCTGTCTATAGGTTTCGACATTAACGGCAGAAAGAGAAGATGAACTGGAGACGTCTCATAGCGGCCCTTTGCCTGCTGCCCGTCCTGGGCGGCTGCGAAATCGAGCCCCACCTCCATCTGAGAAAGGTGGTGGACACGAAGGTCGTGCTCCAGACTTCCGTCACCGCCAACGTGATGTGGCAGGCCGACTGGCAGGTTCACTGGCAGTACGCCTGGCAGCCCGAGCTCCACGGAGAGGTGGGCTACGGAACGCCGCAGTCGATGAGGCTCCATATCTATACCCTCAGCGTCGACGGCAATCCCAAGTCGCACAATACATTCAACTTCCACGGGACGCAGGGACAGGTGGACATCTTCGAAGGAATCCACAACCTGCTGTTCCACAATACCGATTCCGAGGTGCTGTCGTTCTATTCGGACGACAACGACTGGAATGTGGAGGCCACGACCAGAGTTGTGTCGAGGGGACTGAAGCCGTCTTCTCCCATAAGGACGATGGAGCAGAAGGCGGCATCCACCAAGTCCGACTTCGACGAGGTGGACGTGCCCGTGGCCCTGATGCCCGACGAACTCTTCTCCCTTTACGACCCGAACCGCCGGATCACCGACAATCTGGACGATTATGAACTGATAGACGGCAAATATGTGCTCCGCATCCGCGGCGACCTGCACCCGTCGACTTTCATCTACCTGTTCCAGGTCAAGCTGCTGAACAACCTCGACCGCGTCACACGCAGCGAGGGCGCCGTGCTTACCGGAATGTCCCGCAGCGTCAACCTGTGCACGGGAATGACATCGGACGAGAAGGTGGGAGTGCCCGCGGACGTGCATATCAACCAGAACGCGGATTCCGATATGCTCGGCTGCCGCGTGCTGTGCTTCGGCATACCCGGGTGCAATCCTTACGACGGCGCTTCCGTGGCGGCGGCTCCGGACGGCAAGCACTGGTTCGTGCTGAACGTTTGCTTCGCGACCGGGAAATACAAGAACATCAGGATGGATGTCACCGACAAGATACGCGCCCTGCCGCTTGGCGGCGTGATAAGCCTTGAGGTCGACGTGGGCGACTTCCCTCCGGAGGAGGTCGACCCTCCCATCCAGAACGGCGGAGGCTTCCTGCCTCTCATCGGAGAATGGGACGAAGAGATTGGAGAAACAACGATAACTTATTGATAAACAAATTTTTATATACAATTTTTTATTAACCTTTTTAAAAACATTTCATTATGAAACGTTACATTACCATCGTCGCGGTTGCTATCGCAGCCCTGTCTTGCAGCAAGACTTACGACGTGAATCCCGCCAGCCAGAAGGCTATCGGTTTCGGTACCTGGGCTGAGAACCTCACCCGCGCCCGCGTTCAGGGCACGAACACCTTCGTGAGCGGAGACGACTTTGCCGTTTACGGCTCCAAGGTTACCGGCTCCGCAGCGGCCGTTACCGAGTTCGACGACGTAGTCGTCAGCTATGACGGAAGCAAGTGGGCTTACAGCCCGGCTCGCTTCTGGGATCCCAGCACCGACAGCTACACTTTCTATGCTGTTTCTCCCGCAGCGATCGGAACCGCAGCTACCGTTACCCCCGCAACAGGTGTGGTCGCGAGCGCGTCCGTCACATTTGCCGGTAACGACAACGACATCCTCGTCGCCGACGAGAAGACCGTCGCAAAGGCGAACTACGGCAGCACCGTCGAACTTCAGTTCAACCACATCGCTTCTCTTGTGGACTTCAAGGTGAAGAAGCATGCCGATCTTGGCGACGCTGTTCTTGCTGTCACTTCGTTCAGCATCAGCAACATCGACAACGCCGGTACCTTCGCGGTCAGCTCATACTCGAGCACCCATCCTGTCGTCGCCTGGACTGCGAGCGCACACGCGGGCAACTACAGCAACGCCTCCGGCGTGGCTTCCGTGACCCTTCCTTCCGACGTGGACGACACGACTCCCGATTTCCTCATCGACAGCCTTATCGTAATGCCTCAGACTTTCCGTACCGATGCGAACATCCAGACCGTGAACATCGAATACACCATCACCGACGAGGCTTCCAATGTTTCCACTTTCACCAAGAGCTTCAACCTCAAGCTCTTCGACGACGTGGATGACACCGACAACGAGGATACTGTCATCCCCGGTTGGGAAGGCGGCAAGCACTACGTCTTCATCATCACCATCAATTCCAGCAAGATCGAGTTCTCCGCCGCAATCACCGACTGGACGCTCGAGGCAGACGGTTACAACTACCTTCTCAACTAAGGAATTGTGCTTAATCGCGTAACGTTCATATCAGCAGCCGTCCTGGGCGCCCTGCTTTTCGCGGGGTGCTCCAAGACAGCCGGCCCGGTAGCGAAGCGTGGCCCTGCCATCGGCTTCAGGGCCGGGTCGGCACTGCTGCTTGACGATGCGCAGACGAGGGCCTCGATCATCGAGGGCACCCAGTTCGGGAACGGGGACGTCTTCACCGTTTTCGGCACCAGGAATTCGGGCGACTCGCATACCGTCATCTTCGACGGCGTGGATGTCCGCAACGAAGGTTCGTCGTGGACTTATGCGAATCCGCGTTTCTGGTGGTGGGAGAACAGCAGCGACTATTACGATTTCGTCGCGGTTTACCCGGCCGGAAAGGGGACGGCAAGGATGGACATCAACGGAAACCTGGCGGTTTCTACGCCTTACGACATCGCGAGCGACAATTACGACATTCTCGGCGCGACGTTCAGGCGCAGGGGCAATGTCGCCGACCGCACTTCGACGGTGGAGATGGGATTCTCCCATATGGCCAGCGCCGTGAGGGTGGTGATCCTGAACAACTCCGACCTGACGTCCGTGCGGATCGATTCCATCGAGTACAAGAACCTCGTGGTCTGCGGCGATGCGAAGGTGACGCTCGACCTTTACGGCGCGACTTCGCTTTCGTGGATCAATACCGAGCGCAACACGTCGAAAGTCCGCAAGACAGTTATTCCTGCGGCGGACGGCAACGTGGCGCACGGGGCGAGGTACACGGCGGAATACGACCTGATGATTCCCGAAAGACTGGACCAGAGCGCGGCCGCCGGCAACAACGAGGCCGATATGCCGAGGCTCTTCATCCACTACACCCCCCAGGGAGGCGTGTCCTCCACCGCGAACATCCTGCTCAAGGACGTGAAGCGGCAGGACAATACCTCCATAACATCCTGGGAGCCGGGTGTGAAATACAATTATTACGTTTCGATGCGACTCGACGGCGGAGTTCTGGTGAGCATTGTCACCACCGCCTGGGACGAGGTCGAAGCGGAAACGCCGGGTTTGCTGATCTGACCGAAGATGAAACGATATCTGCTCATAGCGGCACTTGCCATCTTCACTGTCCTGTCCTGCTCCCGTGAGGAGCCTGCGGTACGGGGCGGGGGAGAGGTGACGATATCGTTCCGCACCTGCGGAGCCTATGCGCGTTCCACGGTTCCCGGAGACGGGGATCCCGCGGACGGCGGCGGCATTTACATCTCGGGAGGCGTCCCGGATCTGGTGATACTCATCGCCAACTCGGGCGGTGCCATCGAAGGGGTATACCCCGGAAGCGGAAGCATCCTGCAGGACAATCCCGCTTCGACGGAACTGTCGGTGACCTTCAGCGGTCTTACCACAGGTACCCACACCGCCTACGCCTTTGCCAATATGGAGGATTGTCCCTGGGATCTTTCGACGGGAGGAAGTCCGGTCACCGATCTGACCAGCCTCACTACCGCGGCCCAGGTGGAAGCCCTTCAGTTCGGTCCCTTTGCGGCGAATACCGCGCCTGAGATCGAGAACGGAAGGATGCCTCTGTCCGGCAAGGGCACTTTCGAGGTTTCCGGCACCGGAAACGGCGAGGTTTCACTGGAATTGCTGCGATGTGTGGCAAAAATCAGCATGGAGTTCGTCAACAACACGGGGGCGAGCCTCTCTCTGGACGATTTCGATTTCGCGCTCAAGAATCTGTGCCCCGACAGGGGTTTCGCCGCGCCTCACACGCTTCCCGAGCTGCCCGCCGGCATCACTTACGGGAACGTCGTGAAGAATGTAGGCGACGGTACGGTCCTGAATGCTTCGGGAACCGGCAGTTCGGTGAAGTACGAATTCCTCGTCTTCCCGGGAGTGGCGGTGCCGCGCAGCAGGGATTACACCCTCGACGTGGCGTTCCGCGCCAACGGAGCCGCATCCGTGAAGGATTACGACGACCTTCCCATTCACGACAACCGTGCTGTGGACATCGTGTCGCTGGAGAGAAACCAGCACCTGCACATCGTGACCAAGATAAGTATGGGTCTCACGGTGTCGTTCAACTTCGAGGTTGTGCCCTGGAAGCCAATGACTGAACAAGTGTTATTCGAGTAGAAGAGTATGGAACGAATCATCAGGACAGGACTTGCGGCCTTGCTTTCGATATCCTTGCTATCCTGCGTGAGGATAATGGAGGACAGGTCTGAAGGAGAACCGTCGATTCCCGACGGGACTCCCGCGACGCTGTGCATCGGCTTCGGCAACACGACGATGCTCGATTTGTCCGTTTCCACCCGCTCGGAGGCTTCGGCTTCCGAGGAGGCCCGCGTGCACGACCTGTACGTGATGATTTTCGACAACGGCAAAACTTCTTCCGGATCGCCCGAAAAGATTTACGGGCGTTACTTCAGCCACGAGCATCTCACAAACTCGCTTGCGGCTCTCGACGCCAGCTCCAATGAAGGCTGGTGGGTGGAAAACAAGACTATGAGCGGCGTTACGCCGGCGGTGGACAGGACCACCGGTGTGGTCAAGGTCTCCACCGTAACCTGTTCCGACGCCACGCTCGTGCTCATAGCGAACGTGTCCAACTCCGTCACGACGTTCGGCACCGACGACGACATCACCTATCTGAACGGAATCACAAACCTCGACGACCTCAGGGGCACCGAGGTGATTCTGGAGCAGTCGGTGGTGCAGCGCAAGGACCTTTTCCTGATGGTGGCCGATACGACGGTGAATACCGGAACGATGATCTGGGGTACTCTGCCGCAGGATTACGACCAGAACTACCGTCTCAGGCTGAGGGCCGTCGACGCCAAGGTGAAATTCCTCATCAAGTGCAACGAGGCCAACATCAGCGATGCGAAGGCGGTCTACTGGCAGGTCTGCAACACTCCGGACAGATGCTATCTGTTCTCGGACTATGCCAATGGCGCGGCTCCTGACGACGTGGTGTACTTCGATTCGCAGCAGGCGTATTTCGAGGGCAAGGAAACGGTGGACGGCGAGGAATGGTACGCATTCACCTTCTATATGTTCGAGAACCGCCAGCCGGCCAAGGCGCACGCCAGCGGATATCACGACCGCGAGAAGCAGCAGAAGATAGATACGGGCGTCGGAGGCTATACCGGAGGCTCGGGAGGCAATTACGTGAAGAACGGGGAGTGGATCTATGCGGATCCCCACGCCACCTATGTGAGATTCGACCTCGTGCTGACTCTCACGCCTGTGGGCATCTCCCTGATTGGCGGAGGAGATGTGGGCAACGCGCTGACTTCCGACACCATCTTCGCGGTGCATCTGGGCGATTTCGGCTCCAGCGGAAGTTCCGCGGGAGCGGCCGGATACGACGACTACAACACTCTGCGCAGCCATTTCTACACTTACAAGATCACAATCAACAATTCCGGCAGCATCTATGCGGAGGTGGAGAACGACAATGAAATCCAGCCGGGACAGGAAGGATTCCTGCTCCTGACCAACGACGAGATTGTCAATGCGGACGCCCATTACGAGTATCACAGCATTACCTTCACCTACAATCCGAATATGAATCCGGAGATGTTCTCCTGGTATGTGAAGACCCCCTTCGGCGAAGGCGGCCCCTCCAAGGAGGTCGATCCCGACGATGCCTCGGCTTACATCTACCATTCGGACGACCTGGATTACAGGTGGGTGAAGTTCGCGGTTAACGAAGTGGAATCCGGTTCCTACACCGACAACCGCAGGCAGTACCCGGGCGAAGGGCAGTATTCCGCATCCTGGAAGCCTTCACTCGGAACGCCGCATCCGGACCTGATGGACATCAACCAGTTGATTATGTACGTCTTCGACCAGACGGCGAAAGAAACCGCATCGCCTGGCTCGAGCGATTTCAAGAACGGCGTCATAAAGGTCACGATCTTCATCGACGAATACTACTACGAGAAGAATCCGCTGAACCCCAACGCCGAGGCAGACCCCGACCTGTGGCGCAAGTTCGTCAACGCACAGCCCCGCGAGATGCACATCCTCTCCGATGCGCGCCAGAGCCGCGACCGCGCAAGCGACGTCATTCTCAGCAGCCATTCCATCATCCAGCAGTCCATCCAGACCATCTACAACATCTACGCTCCCGGACTCCGTTCCCTCTGGGGATGCGAGCACAAGGACGAAATCAAGGAGAAGGTTCCGGCGGGATGGAAATACTGGCCCGACGGACTTGGCGGGGAAAAGCACGGCGCCGACACCGACATCGGCCGCGAGAACGGACGTCTGAATACAGGGTACATCTGGGGAACCTACAGCAGCCAGGCCGCGGGCGGCAACGACATCAATACCCGCGAATGGGACACCTTCCTCGATTTCAAGGTGGACAACTCGATGCCCGAACTTCGCGAGGATTATCACGGAATGGCCTGGTCCTGCCTTAGCCGCAACCGCGACAACAACGGCAACGGAAAGATCGACCGCAACGAGGTTCGCTGGTATATGGCTTCGACACGTCAGCTCGTAGGAATGTGGGTAGGAAACGAAGCGCTCTCGCTGAGCGCGCGACTCTATCAGCCGCAGGGCGGCAACTGGCGCTCCCACGTGGTTTCCAGCACGAACAAACTGGTTTGCTGGGCTGAAGAAGGCGCGGGCGCAACTCCACTCGCACGCGACTGGGAAGGCTCTTCCAGTACCTATGCGACCTGGGATTCCGAGGCGGAAGCCGCAGGCGGACAAAGTGTCCGATGCGTACGCAACATAGGAACTTACGACGGCCCTTCGGGAGTCACGGACATTTCCGAAGCTCCATACTCCCAGGAAATAGACAAATACTTCACGGTTACGCATCACGGTTCCGGAGTGGACGAATACCATACTTTCCACTTCGACCGCCTGAGCACCAAATCCATCCGCGAATACACGGCGACCGACCTGCCTTACCACGACCAGAACTCGCCGAACAACCGCGTTTACGTGAAGATGATCGTGCAGCCGCTGTCGAGCCAGGTCGACCTGTTCGAGAAGAAGCTGCAGGACATAAATCCCGAAATCACGGCCGCAGGATACAACGACTACTGCCCCGAAGGCTACCGTCTGCCCAACCAGACAGAGTTCGTGCTAATGTCGCTCTATCTGGACGCGAATTATTTCAAGCAGGACAAGAACGGCGACTACTATCCGGGTTGTTCGGCCGGTGGGGCGGGTCCCAACTTCCTGCTGCCGAGCCGTACCTACTACGACCGTGGTTACTACGGTTCGCTGCGCCAGGAGAGCGGTCCCTGGAGCTCCGAAAAGAACAAAGTAGGGTTTGCCTATGGTACGGGCAAAATCCACTGCTCCTCATATAACGATAAAGTCAAGGGCACCCGCTGCGTAAAGGATTCGACAATGACCGGCACCATCGAAGGCGACCTCTCTATCGAAGGCAATGTCATTTACGCCCACGACTGGACTCCGGTGACCCTCAATTTCTCGTCGGTGGGTTCGGCCTTCACTTCGGCGTCGCTGAAACTCTGCTACAATGCCCACAGCGGCAACTACCGCGAAGTCGACATCCCCGTGGAGAATACTCCGGGCGGCCTCCAGTTCCGCGAGACCCAGAACATCATAGTGCCGACGCTGAGCGCGCTCGGCCTCGAACAGGGCGACCTGCCGGTGACGATGACGCTCCAGGCCCAGGTGAGGAATCTCGCCGGCCAGACCAAGACCGTTTCCAAGACGGTTACCCTGAGCAATCCTCTCAGCGGCGTGTCCATCGAATTCCCGACCACATCCGACAATTCGAAGGGAGTGCCCGTAAGGGTGAAGATGACAGTAGGCGGCCACTCTGTGAAGTTCGCGTCGGCCACCCTCTATTGGAAGGAGAGCGGCGGTTCTTGGCAGGCCCACAGCGTTTCGGGACTGGATCCCGACTTCGACAGGACATATACCGAAGACATCTACCTGAAGTCCATAATCGGCGCGACAGACTTCAACAGCCAGTCGTTCCTGAACAAGAGATACTCCTACAAACTGAC
The DNA here is from genome assembly GCA_017614795.1 of Bacteroidales bacterium. The sequence goes on along the minus strand of JAGABD010000031.1, from coordinate 18,436 downwards.
GGTTACGACTGACGACGGCATCAGCGTGACTTCGCCTGTGCGCTCGATGGAAATTGTCAAGTTCGGCTATCATCCGAACAGCACCGTGGTGGACCATCCCTGGACAAGTTCCTGGTGGTTCGACAACGATTACGCCAACGCGAAGGCCTGGCACGATTCCCTGAAGCTCGTAGTCCCCGCCGCATACAGGAACACCAAGGAGCAGAACTATGTGATCAACGAAAAGTGGACCGCCCAGCAGATTACCGACCTCGATTTCTCCGCTGGAGACAGAATCGAAGTCGATATGGACGTGAGCGACTGCACATACATCAAGACTGTCGAGGGCGATATCACGAAAGCGCCTTACAAGAACCAGATGATAGGTCTCGACAACATTTTCGGCATCGGCAAGAACAGGATAGACGGCCAGAACTCATCCAAGGACATTCTGTTCTACTATCCGGCGCATCAGGCGGCCAGCGGCGACGACCTGCTGCAGATAGATGCCAATCCGGGATGGAAGAAGAAGCAGTTCGGCACGCTTAACGGCGACCTGTTCCTGCTCATCAACAAGGACGACATCTATTACAACGGTACGGCTATTTCCTGGACAGAATCGGCATATACTGCAGCAAAGAGCGAGGTATTGTCGTCCAGCAGCCTTTACATCGGCGCCGAGGAAGGCAACCACCTTTCTCGAGCCCTGTACCGTTATGTGCGCATAATCCGCGACAGGGAGATGTAAACGAAGAAAGGCCACAGCGATGTGGCCTTTCTTGTTGAGATACCAGGATTCGAACCTGGACTGAGGGAACCAAAATCCCTAGTGCTAGCCGTTACACCATATCTCAAGATTTGGTGTGCAAAGGTAGCAAAAAAAAGTAAAACTACTTAATAATGCGGTAGTAATCCTCCTTGCGGGGTTTCGGTTCGCGGGCGGGGCCGTCGGGGTAGCCCAGGGCGAGGGCGCCGATGCCGATGAGACCGTCTGGCAGGCCGAGTTCCTTCATGAGGGCCTTGCCCTCGGGGGTGGCGAACATCTCGCGCTCGCGGTTGATCCAGCAGGAACCGAGCCCTATGGCGTGGGCGGCCAGCATCATATTGCCGAGCACCAGGCTGCCGTCGGGGACGGAATTCGCCCATGCCGCCGGGTCAGAGCCGAACACCAGCACGAAGGTGGGCGCCCCGTAGAACGGGTCCACGTCCTTGCCGAGAATCTCGGCGTTCATCTTCGAGATGCGGGCTCTCAGGGCCTCGTCCTGGATTGCAACTATCCACGGGTCCTGCAGGCCTTTTCCTGTAGGTGCCCAGGTGCCGGCTTCCAGCACGGCCTTCAGTTCCTCGTCGCTTATCTGCTCGGCCTTATACTTCCTTATACTTCTACGCGCGCGTAGCGCCTGTAAAACTTCATTATCCATATTCGCAAAGGTAATGATTTGCAACAAAAAATTTGGTATTTCTAAAAAATAAACTACCTTTGCAGTCCCTAACACCGCGGGGTAGAGCAGTCGGTAGCTCGTCGGGCTCATAACCCGGAGGTCGGAGGTTCGAGTCCTCCCCCCGCTACTAAACAATAAAAAGTCAGCCAAATGGGCTGACTTTTTGCTTTTCTGGAGGACAATCTTGGTGTCTCGGGGAGCCTTTAGGCCTTCAGGAAGGCGCAGATGGCGGAGAGGTCGGAGACGGGGAACTCGCGCTGCTCGCCGGTGGCGAGGTTCTTGATGTTCAGCTTGCCTTCCTTCATTTCGTTCTCTCCGTTGATGGACAGGAACGGGATTCCGCGAGCATCGGCGTAGTCGAACTGCTTGCGGAGCTTCGCGGCGTCGGGATAGATTTCCGCGGAGATGCCTGCGGCGCGAAGGGCCGCGGCGACGGGCAGCACCCAGGCTGCTTCTGCGGCGCCCATGTTGGCGAAGAGAACCGTGGCGACGGACTCGAGCCCCGCAGGGAACTTCTCCAGGCCGACAAGCACGTCGTAGATGCGGTCTGCTCCGAACGAGATGCCCACTCCGGACACTCCGGGAAGCCCGAAAATGCCTGTGAGATTGTCGTAGCGGCCGCCTCCGCAGATGCTTCCTATCTGCCAGTCGAGAGCCTTCACTTCGAAGATCGCGCCTGTATAATAGTTGAGCCCGCGCGCGAGCGAAAGGTCGAGTTCGACCGGAAGCGTAATGCCCGCTGCGCGAATCAGGCCGAAGAGTTCGTCGAGTTCGTCCAGGCCGCGTACTCCTTCTTCCGAAACACCCGTCATCAGGCCGCGCATAAGCGCCATCTTCCCGTCGAAGCCGCCCTTGCTTTCAAGCACGGGACGCAGCACCTTCACCGCCTCGGGGGTGAGGCCCTTCTCGAGCATCTCGGCCTCCACGGCATCGATGCCGATCTTGTCGATCTTGTCGATCGCGACGGTGATGTCCACCACCTTGTCGGGGAAGCCGCAAATCTCCGCGAGGCCGGTCAGGACCTTGCGGTTGTTTATCTTCAGAAGAACGTTGATGCCGAGACGGCGGAACGCTTCCTGGGTAATCTGCACAAGTTCGAGCTCGTTGAGCTGCGAAGGACTCCCGATGACGTCCACGTCGCACTGGCAGAACTCGCGGTAGCGGCCTTTCTGAGGGCGGTCGGCACGCCATACCGGCTGAATCTGGAAACGCTTGAAGGGGAAAGCGATTTCACCCCGATGCTGGGCCACGAAACGCGCGAAGGGAACGGTGAGGTCGTAACGAAGACCTTTTTCCGGGGCAAGGGCAGCCTTTTCGCCGCTGTTCTGGATGCGGTAGAGAAGCTTGTCGCCCTCTTCGCCGTACTTTCCGAGCAGGGTGTCGAGGCCCTCCATCGCGGGAGTCTCTATCTGGGCATAGCCGAAACTGCGGAAAACATCCTTGAGAGTGTCGAATATATAATTGCGGCGGGCCATCTCGGAGCATCCGAAATCCCGCGTCCCCTTAGGTATTGACGGTTTCTGTGACATAGATTGCAAAAATAATAATTTGACCTCAATTTTTACTTATATTTGCGTGAATACAAAAGAAAAAACGATGAAAGATTTTCTTAAAATGCTTCTGGCCGTGCTTTGCGGCCTCCTTGTCGCAGGATTCCTCTTCTTTGTGGTGCTCGCAGGCTTCATCGGCGCGGCGGCATCGATGGGAAGCGGCGCGAAACCCGTACTGCCCAAGAGCGGAGTGCTTGCGATAGATATGTCGCGCTTCGTGCTTTCAGAGACCGAACAGCCTGCCAATCCTATGAGTTCTCTGAATGGGAAAGCGGTGCCGAACGTGAGCCTCTACAAGGCTGTCAAGGCGCTGGAACTCGCTGCGAAGGACCCGGGCGTAAAGTATGTGTACCTGCTTGCGGACGGCAATCTCAGCAGCGTGGCTTCCCTCGAGGAATTCAGGGCGGCGCTCGCGGAATTCAGGCGCGCAGGCAAGGCGGTGGTGGCTTTCTCCACATCGCCCTCCACCGCGGCCTACTGGCTGGCTTCGGTTGCCGACAAGGTATATATGACTTCGTATCCCGGCGGAATGGTTACGCTGAACGGCGTGAGCATGCAGGCTGTCTTCCTCAAGGACCTGCTGGACAAGTTCGGAGTGAATGTGCAGCTCATCCGCCACGGCAAATACAAATCGGCGGGCGAGATGTACATCCGAAACAGCGCCAGCCCCGAGAACCGCGAACAGTACCAGGCTATGGTGGATGCGCTTTGGGGAACCATTTCCGGGCAGATCGCTGAGAGCCGCGGCATTCCTGTCGAGGCCTTGAACGCCGCCATAGACGGCCTGACGCTCTGCCTGCCCGAGGACTTCCTCTCCGCGGGGCTCGTGGACGGGCTTCTGAGCAGGGAGGAACTCAAGGACAAGCTCGCGACCTATGCGGGCGAGGAGTCTTTCTCCGAAGTCAAGATGATATCCTTCCCCGACTACGTGCAGGCGAAGATCCTTCCCCAGCTTAAGCCCAAGAACAAGATAGCGGTCATCTATGCCGACGGCAACATCGTCGAAGGAGACGACCCCCTGAACGTGGACGGCGACCGTTTCGCCCGTACCATCGACAAGGTCCGTTCGGATTCCACGGTCAAGGCTGTGGTTCTGCGAGTGAATTCTCCCGGCGGCAGCGTGCTGGCGTCCGACAAGATCAAGCACGAACTCGACCTCCTTGGCCAGGTGAAGCCGCTGGTGGCGTCCTACGGCACCTATGCCGCATCGGGCGGATACTGGATTTCGAACAACTGCGGCCATATCTTCACCGATGCGACTACTCTCACCGGCTCCATCGGAGTGTTCGGCCTCGTGCCCGAATTCAGCAAGACCGCGAAGAAGGTTCTGCACGTGGGCGTGATGACCGTCACCTCCAACAAACACGGCGACATGTACAGCCTGATGCGTCCTTTCGACCCGGACGAGTACGCATATGTGGAGCGCAGCATCGAGGACGTCTACGACAGGTTCACCTCGATCGTGGCTGACGGACGTGATATGACCAAGGAAAGGGTGGACGAAATAGGACAGGGCCGCGTGTGGGCCGGGAGCGATGCACTCGGCATAGGCCTCGTGGACGAAATCGGCACCCTTCGGGATGCGATTCGTTACGCCGCTTCCGCGGCGGGCATCGCCCCCGGCGCCGAATCCGTGGTCGCATATCCCGCTCCTATGACCGAACTCGAGATGATAATGGAAATGTTCGGCCAGAAGTCCAGGCCCGAAGAGTTTGTGAAGGTGAAACTCCGCGAATACTCCAGGCCCCAGGTCCTCGCGCGCCTGCCGTTCGAATGCTCGGTAAAGTAGTCAAGTGGTTGGAAATGTGAAAAATATTCATATATTTGTACTTTGACGAAAATTATTTTACAAATCTCAATAGTATGAAAAAAGTATTTCTCGCCATTGCGGCAATGCTCCTCGTGGCATCCGCCTTTTCCGCCCAGGCTGCCAAGAAGGGTGGTTTCGACAAGAAAAACATTTATGTCGGTGGTACTGTGGGTTACACCAGCACTTCCGTAAAGATGACAGCCGATCCTGATACCTATCAGGCGATAGATCCGGCACAGACGGTCGAAGGCTCATCTCTCAAACTGATTGTCGACTTCGGTTACGACCTCGACAAGACCAATTCCGTAGGTTGCCAGCTTGGATATTTTACAGGCCTTGCTGCAATGGGTTCCTTGGATCCCGTCAATATGAATGAATTCCTGCTTGCATATCAAGGCATTCAGCAGGATTTGCAGAAGGGTGATTCCGACGTGACCGGTCTCCGCTTCGCTCCGTATATCCGACATAATTTTATTTCCAACAAGACATTCGACCTCTTCGTCGATGCAGTGCTCGGTATCGAGAGCGTAAAGCAGGATGTTTCCAGGGATGATGGTACCGGTAATATCGTGAAGCAGGGACAGAAATACTCTCTCTTCGAACTCGTCGCACGTCCCGGCATCGCTCTGAAACTCGACAAGAATTTCCGTTTGGTCACCAGGTTCGGTTCGTTGGGCTACCAGAGCATCAAGAGCCAGATTTATCAAGGTAATACAAAGTTTGACGGAGCTGAAGAATACTCCCGTTTCGGATTCAGCGTCGCCAGCTCCGGTCTCGCAATCGGCTTCGAGTATCACTTCTAGCAGATGCTCCCTCGCAAGGGACAGAATTATATTGGCAGAGGCCGCAACGCTTTGGTTTGCGGCCTTTGCATTATATTGATGTGCTTCTGCTCGCGAGAGAATCCGAGGTCGGAAGAGTTGAAATACCTTGGCATTCAGCGGCAAAAAGTTGCGGATGCCCTCTCCGACGGTGTGAACGTGGATGCCTTCAAGCCAGTTTCGGATTCGGTGCGGGCAGGGGTGGACACCTTGTGGGTGGATGTTTCCCTGGATGTCCCCGGAAACGTGAGGTTCGTGGGTTACGTAGCGCTCAGGGAACTTCTGGTCCGAGGGTCCGGCTTGGATAACAGCAGGGGAGGGGAAGCGTATAGTGCCCAGTTGAAGGATTTGGAGGATTGCCTCGACGTTGGGATGTACTACTATGGCAACAATCTGCCGGCAGCTACCGTTGGGCTGATGCCAAAGGTCTTCCGGGATTCTTTCGGCGATTTCCTGGGTTATCAGCCATCGCTGCATTTCCGCAGCGGCGTCAGCATATCTGTAATCGGATTCTTCAAGAGCCACGAGTTCGAGCCCTACCGTGAAGATCTCAACAAATTGTTAAGCATTCTGTTGCAATGATCAGGCGTGGGGCCATACTCGTGTTCGCAATGCTCTGCGGCTTGACATCCGCGGCGCAGGAGGTCCTTGACAGTACCGTGGTGTCGGCAGCGCGCAACACTTCCCTGATAGTGCCCGGCATCGGCACGGAGAGCAGCGTCCGCACCGAACTGCTGCACAGGGCCCCGTCCATTCTCGGCAATTCCGACCCCTTGCGCTTCGTGCGAATGCTTCCCGGCGTCTCGACGGGCTCCGAACTCGATTCGGGCATCCATATCCAGGGCACCGAGCACCAGCACTGCCTGGTTTCCGCCGAAGGCGTTCCCATCTACGGCGCATCGCACCTTTTAGGACTTTTCTCCGTCTTCATCCCCACGCATTATGCCTCGATGGATTACCGCGTGGACGAGAAGGGGGCTAACCGCCTGGGCGGAGCGGTCGATATGAAGCTGCCCGACAGCGTGCCCGAAAGGGTAAAGGGCTCAGTTTCAACGGGCCTGGTGTCCACCGAAGGCAGCGTGGCGGTTCCGCTCGGAGGCAAGGCGGCCGCGTTCCTGTCGCTCCGTAAATCCTATATGAACCTCCTTTACGGGGATTATATGAAGCTGGAGGACAACTCTTTCAACTATGGCTTCGGCGATGCCAATCTCTCGCTCCTCTGGAAGCCCTCCGCAACGGACAAGGTATGGTTCGATGTGTACGGAGGCAAGGACAATCTGGGCTATTCTAGCTACGAGAACGGAATGGACATCAAGCTCGATTGGTACAACGCGATGGGCGCCCTGCACTGGAAACACTCCGAAAGCGACTGGAGCCTCAAGCAGAGTGTCTACCACACCCGTTTCGCCCTCGATATGGACGTGAAGCACGATTTCTTCACGATGAAGGTGCCTTCGGGCATCGAGACCAGCGGTTACAAGGCGGACCTCAGGGCGGGGAGATTCCAGGCGCTGGCAGATTTCGGCTTCCACACCGCAAGGCCGCAGAGGATTTCTTCGATGGGAGGTTATTTCAGCCAGGAAAGTCCCGAGGAGATACAAAGGGCGGTCGAGGCCAGCCTGGCGCTGCGGTATACCTTCATCTCCACGGTCGACTGGAATGTTTCCGCGACGGCGAAGGGCCAGTTGTGGCACAATGGCGCGTCCTTGAGCCCTTATTTCAGCCCCGAGCTGGACGCCATCTACAATATGGGAGAAGACGGCAGGCTCAGCGCGGCGGTAGGTATCCGGAGGCAGTTCATATCGCAGACAGGCCTTACCAGCGTGGCGCTTCCTTACGAATTCTGGCTGCTCGCAGGGAAATACAGCAAGCCTCAGTCGTCGCTTTTCGGCCGGCTGGGCTACGACCTCGATATGGAGGACGGCGCATGGCGCCTGAGCGCGGAACTCTATTGGAGGGAACTCGACGGGCAGATAGAATACAAGGGGAGCCTGCTGGATTTCGCGCGCGAGGAATATGCCCTCGAGAATTCCCTTCTCAAGGGGGACGGACGCAATTACGGGGCATCGCTCATGCTCCGCAAACAGGCAGGACGCCTTACGGGATGGGCCGGTTATACCATAGGCAGAAGCCTGCGGCGTTTCGACAACCCCGCTTACCGGAAGATGTATCCTTCCAGCCACGAGCGCATCCACGAATTCAACGCGATGTTCAGCTGGGATGCCCGAAAATGGGGACTCAGCGGAAGCTTCGTGGCGGCGAGCGGCACGCCCTTCACCGCAGTGGAGTCGATGTACGTGTCGCAGAACCAGTTGATTTCCAGTTTCGGCGAGCATAACGGAGCCCGCTTCCGGCCATATATCCGTCTGGACCTCAGCGCCAACTACTATTTCAAGCGACGCGCGGGCGGTCGCGAGAACGGCTTGAATTTTTCGCTTTACAACGCAACCGGACGCAAGAACGACGTCTTCTACCGCATAATGCTGGAAGACGGCCAGCGTTTCTCGTACCGTTCGATGTCATACAAGATAATGTTCCTCCCTTCGATAGGCTATTTCCACCGGTTCTGATATGATGCTCCGACGTTACATATCGTGCGCTCTCGCAGCCCTGTGCCTGCTCGCCTGCAGGGGAGAGGATTATCTCGCCCCGACCACGCCGCTGGTGGTGGACGGCTGGATAGACGCCGGAGGCCATCCGGTGGTGATGGTGAGCAAGACGATGAGCCCTACCGACGTCATACAGGATGCTTCGGCAGTGGCTTCGAAGATGGTCGGCTATGCGAAGGTGTTCGTGAGCGACGGCGCCACCCGGGTGGAACTCGAGGGCCGGCGCGACGACAATTATTTCCCTCCTTATATCTATACGACCGATGCCATTACGGGAGTGCCGGGCAAGCGATATCGCCTGGAAGTCTACATCCACGGCATCAGCGCCTGGGCCGAAACGACGGTGCCCGCTCCCGTGCCGCTGGACAGCCTGGTGGCGACGGTTTCCAGCCGCTACGATTCGCTTTATACGCTCCACGCCTATCTGAAAGACAATCCCGCGACGCACGATTATTATAAGGTGTTCACGATGGTGGAGGGCGCGAACACTTCGTGGAATTCCTCCTTTATGGGAATAGTTGACGATGAAACGGTGCAGGGACAGTATCTCAAGATTCCCGTCGCCCGCGGAATGGACATTCTCGAGAAGTACCGCCAGCCGCTCTTCCGCGAGGGGGAGACCGTCCACGTGAAGTTCTGCGCTGTCGACGCTGTCTCCTACGAGTACTGGAGGACCTACGACGACATCAGCGCATTCGCCCGCAATCCCTTCTTCCCCGTAACCGAAAACGCGGCCTCCAATATGCACGGCGCCCTGGGCTTCTGGGGCGGCTATGGAGCCAGCTTCTATCGGATTACCATCCAGAATGATTAGGCGCCTGCTCATAGTGCTGGCGCTGCTCACGCCTGGGATTGCCGGTCGGGCCGGCAGTGATTTCGCGCCAAGGGACACCGTTACCACTCTCGACAGCACCGTGGTGTCGGCTGTGAGCAACAGTTCGCTTATAGTGCCTGGAATCGGCATAGAAAGCAATGTCCGGACCGAACTTCTGTTCCGTGCCCCGTCCCTGATGGGCAATTCAGATCCGCTTCGCTTTGTGCGAATGCTTCCCGGTGTCAGCATCGGCTCGGAACTGGACGCCGGCATCCATATACAGGGAACCGAGCATCAGCACTGCATAGTGTCGGCCGAAGGAGTCCCCATTTATGGTGCATCCCATCTTCTCGGACTGTTCTCCGTGTTCATTCCCAAACACTACAAGGCGATGGAGTACTGTGCCGATGAAAAGGGTGCCAACCGCCTCGGTGGTGCAATCGATATGAGGCTGCAGGACGAGAGGCCGGACAAGGTTCACGGCAGCGTATCCTCCGGACTGATTTCCAGCGAAGGCTCTTTCTCTTTCCCTCTCGGAAACAGGGCGGCAGCGTTCATGTCGCTGCGAAAATCCTACATAAACCTTCTCTACGGGAGTTATCTTAAGCTGGACGGAAATACCTTCAAATATGGTTTCGGCGATGCAAACCTGACATTTCTCTGGCGCCCGTCGGAACAGGATGTCCTCTGGCTTGACTCCTACGCCGGAATGGACGACCTGGGCTACGGCAGCTTTGAAAACGGCATGGATGTAGATATGGACTGGCACAACATGATGGGAGCCCTGCACTGGAAGCGTCAATTGGACGGCTGGTCCCTCAAGCAAAGCCTTTATCATACATCCTTCGGGCTGGGAATGGATGTGCGCCACGACTATTTCGACATAAAGATGCCTTCGGGTATCAGGACGCTGGGATACAAGGCCAACCTCGACCATGGAAGATGGAATCTGCAGGCGGACTTGGGGATTCACCGGGCCAGACCGCAGAGGATATCTTCAATCGGCGGTTACTTCCGCCAGACCAGTCCCAAAGAACTGCAGAAGGGCATCGAGGCTAGTCTTGCCCTGCGTTATGCGATAATCTATAATGTTCAGTGGAAGATCTCGGCAACCGCCAAGGGGCAGCTTTGGCACGACGCGGCAGCCATTCATCCGTATTTCAGCCCGGAGATTGATGCATTGTTCAATGCCGGTCGTCTCGGACATATAAGCGCATCGGCAGGAATCCGAAGGCAGTTCCTTTCGCAGACGGGTCTCAGCAGCGTCGCGCTTCCTTACGAGTTCTGGCTCCTTGCAGGAAAATACAACAAGCCCCAGTCATCCATGTACGGCCGTCTGACTTATGATAAGGACCTGGAAGAAGGGGCGTATCGCCTGAGTGCCGAGCTATACTGGCGCGAACTTTCCAACCAGATAGAATACAAAGGTAGCGTACTGGATTTCGTGAGGGAAGACTATGCCCTGGAAAACGCCCTGTTGAAAGGGAACGGCCGGAATTACGGCCTGAGCATATTGTTCCGGAAACAGGCCGGCAGGCTTACCGGCTGGCTTGGCTACACTGTCGGACGTTCGCTGCGAAGCTTTGACGACCCGGAGTACCCGAGCGTGTATCCGGCGAATCACGAACGCATCCATGAATTCAACGCGATGTTCAGCTGGACCGTGCGCAAATGGGAGCTGAGCGGAAGCTTTGTGGCTGCAAGCGGCACACCCTTCACTGCGGTGGAGTCGATGTACGTTACCCAGGGGCAGCTCCTCTGCAATTTCGGAGGCCATAACGAAGGCCGTTTCAAGCCGTATATCCGACTGGATTTCAGCGCGAATTATTACTTTAAACGCATACCCGGAGGGCGCGAGCACGGACTTAATTTCTCGCTTTTCAACGCTACCGGCCGAAAGAATGACATTTTCTATATGATCAATGTCGAAGAGGACCGCAAATTTACATACTGTTCAATATACTACAAAGTAATGTTCCTGCCTTCCATAGGCTATTTCTACCGCTTCTGATGAGAGGAATCCGATTCATATTATTTGCCGTTGCGGCGCTTGTGTGCGCCTGCGAGCCCGATTGGGAGTACAGGGCACCGTCCACTCCGCTCGTCGTCGACGGATGGATCGATGCCGGAGGGCATCCCATGGTACTGGTAAGCAAGAGTGTCAGTCCTACCGGATCCGTACAGGACGATGACGAGGTGTCGTCAAAGGTGGTAAGATATGCGTTCGTTTACGTGAGCGACGGCCATACCCGCGTACAGCTCGAGGGCCGCCGCGACGACAAATACTTCCCCCCTTATGTGTATACTACGGACGCGATTACCGGAGAGGCCGGCAAGAGATATCGGCTGGAAGTGAGCTGTCCCGGCATCAATGCCTGGGCGGAGACCACGGTCCCGGCTCCTGTAAGTCTGGACAGCCTTGCGGTGCATGTCTCGGAGCGCGCGGATTCGCTTTATACCGTTACCGCCTATTTCCGTGACAACCCTGCCACAAAGGATTATTACAAATGCTTTACAATGGTAGAGGGAGTAAATACATACTGGGCGTCGAGCCTGCTGGGAGCCGTGGATGACGAGACTGTGCAAGGGCAGTATCTGAGCGTGCCGGTGGTGAGGGGATGGAGTATCCTTGAAAAATACCGCCAGCCGCTTTTCCGCGAAGGGGAAACCGTCCATGTCAAGTTCTGTACGGTAGACAGCGAATCCTATAAGTTCTGGGCAAGTTATGACGATGTGAGCGGCTTCGCGCGCAATCCTTTCTTCCCTGTTACGGAGAACGTCACTACCAATATGCATGGAGCCCTGGGATTCTGGGGAGGATACGGCAGCAGAGAATATACGGTTGATATACACTTGTAACTGATGGGCACTCTCATTATACTCCTGGTCCTGGGACTGATAGCCTGGTTGAATCTCCATCCGCACTGGAGACCGGAAATCCTGGATGCCAGCTTCAAGTCCGACCTTGCCGGCGGGACCAGCCCGGAAGTCCGCCTCCGGATTGAGGGAAGCAGGGAAGCCCCGAAGCAATATCCGGGGATTGCGGACATAGCAGCAGGGCCCTCCGGGACAGGAGTCACTACGGGCAACAAAGTAGAGGTCATCACCGATGGGACACGAAAATACGCTCTTCTCATGCACGACCTCGATGCCGCCCGTGAGACTATCCATATGGAGTACTTTCTCTTCGGTTTCGATAAAGGGTCAAGGGATGTAGTGAATATGCTCGTGAAGAAGGCTGCGGAGGGAGTCCGGGTCCGTTTCATAAGCGACAACCTCATGAACTTTCCGACCTACTACCGCTATCGGCACATCCTGAAGAAAGCCGGCGTGGAGGTTTTGCGCTTCACCAAGCCGTGGGATCTTCTTCATCGTTCCAATTTCCGGAATCACAGGAAGATAGTCGTGATAGACAGTTGCGTGGCCTATACCGGAGGCATGAATATCAGCGACCGCTATTTCCTGCGCTGGCGTGATACCCATCTGAGGATAGAAGGCGGTGCAGTCGCCCAGCTGCAGTATCTGTTCCTGAACAGCTGGCATACTTCGGGCGGACGCCTCCCGAAAGACTGGAGCTCCTTCTTCCCGCTCCCGGACGAAGGCATTGGAGCCGCTCCGGGCTCCTGCAGCATCCAGATTGTAGCTGATGAGCCCGGGCTCAGTCCGCACCCTGTTGAGGAGTGTTTTATGAAGGCTCTGGAGTTTTCCAAAAAGTATTTCTTCCTGCAGAGCCCTTATTTCGTGCCTACAAAGCGTCTTCTCAATCGGATTAAAGAGGCAGCCCGTTCCGGATTGGATGTCCGGGTGATGGTTCCTGCGAAACCCGAAAAGATTACTGCTTTCATGAAGCCTCTCCACAAATCCTACTACAGGGAATGCCTCCTCGCAGGAATCCGTTTCTTCGAAAAAGGCGGAGAATTCATGCACTCAAAGACTTTCGTCGCGGACGATACGCTCTCCTGCATAGGATCGGCGAATTTCGACTGCCGAAGCCTGCTGATGTCGTATGAGGCGAATGCCTTGATATATGACAGGCAGACTGCACTCCTGAACAGGCAGATATTCCTTGCCGACCAGCAGGACTGTACCGAAGTAACCCTCAGTCAAATTGAATCTTTTCCCTGGTGGGACAGGCTTTTGCAGCGGGTTCTCCGTCTCTTTGCCTCCGTGCTGTAATTTTTGCTATATTTGCCCTCGCTATGAAGCAAACACTTAAACTGATAATCTTCGCAGTGTGCCTCCTTGGGGTGGCCTCCTGCAATCATAACGACGAACCTTCCTATCCCGATGCGGCGCTTGCGCAGGCAGCGGCGAAGCTCAATTCCGATATCGAATCGATGAACACCCTTCTGGTGAGCCTTGGCGACAAGGACTCGCTGCTGGCGGTGGACCATCTTATCGAAGTGGGGGAGAAGGTGGGCAAAACCCTTCTGATGAACAAGGCCGGCGAACTCCAGTTCTACTCGAGATACAAGCTCGACGGCTGGACCGTGCCCGTTGTCGGAATAGTCGAGAACCGGGCCGGTGAATACGAATGGACCATAGGAGGAAAGCCTTCCGGAACGATGGTCCCCGAGTATCCCGTTTTCAAGTACGCGGGCGGCAAGTGGAGCGTCGACCCCGCCGGGAAGAACGCCTGGAAGGAGTACGGCAAACCCACGGAGGGACGTTGCAGGCCGCTCATCCGCGAACTTACCTACGGCAGCAAGATGGCGGTGCTTACGCTTGTGGACGACGAGGACGTTTCGGTTCCCTTCGTGGCCACCTTCACCGAACCCGACCCGGAGCCCGACCCATGGGTGAATCCCACTCCCGAACCGGATCCCGAACCCGAACCGGACCCCGAGCCCGTGGTGGTGTCCGGCTCGCAGCCCGGATGGTATGAGCTCCCCGTGATGAACCTGGCGAAGTCGGGGAATTATTACGTGAGTTCCACCGACAGCCAGCTCTACTACGCTATGCATATGTGCGCGGGAGGAGAGAAGGACTGCAACGGCAAGACTGCCCGCAACTATACGGTATGCTTCAGTGCGAGACATCACTGTCCGCTGTGGGTGGCGGCGCCGCTTCACAGCATGTACAAGGGCAGCGGACGTCACGACAACTACAAGCCCGACCCTAACATTCCTTCTGAGCCCCAGTGGACGGGTACCAGCAACGCGAGCGGATTCAACAAGGGCCATATGCTTGGTTCCTCCGACCGCAACAAGACTACGGCCACGAACCACCAGGTGTTCAATTACAGCAACATAGCGCCGCAGCTGAGCGCCGGATTCAATACCGGTGGCGGCGGCTGGAACACCCTTGAGGACTGGGTGGACAAGCAGTATTGCTCCGATACGCTCTATGTCGTCATAGGCTGCTATTTCGAGAACTTCACCGACGGCTATAACTACACCGTTGCACCCCGCACGCTTTCCGGCTGGGGACGCAACGACGTGGCGATGCCTACGATGTTCTACTACGTGATGCTGAGGACCAAGAGCGGCAGCAGCGGCAAGGCGCTGAAGGATTGCTCCGCAAGCGAACTGAAGTGCGCCGCGTTCGTCCGTGCCCATACGAACGACCTCAAGGGCCAGAAGGTCACTTCGGCCGAGATGATGTCGGTGTCGCAGCTCGAAGCCATCACGGGCATAACCTACTTCCCCAACGTTCCGCAGGCGCCCAAGACGGTGAAGAATCCCTCCGACTGGGGACTCTGATCAGTTGATTTCCAGGATTTTCTTTGTTGAGGCGTCAACCTTGAGGCTGTCGTCCAGGCGGACGTACAGGAGCGCCGCCACGTGACCGGGCTTGCCGTCCGGATGCTCGATTACCCGCGCTTCCTGCTTCTGCAGCAGGTTCCATTTCAGGTCGACGAACAGGTCGGACAGTTTTTTGCGGCCCTTCATACCCAGCGGCACCATCCAGTCGCCCGCCTGCCACGCGCGGATCTTCAGCGGCAGCGGAAGTTTGTCCGCATCGGCCACCAGCGTCCCTTCGGGCACTGCCGGATTGAAATCTGCCGGCTTATCGTATACTCTTGTTGCGGGGGAAGGTCTTACCCCAGCAGACTGTGCCACCCTCGGCGCCATAAGAGGGGGGACCTCGCAGCGAAGCGGAGAGGTGGGGTCGAGCGGCAGCGAGACGTCTGTCGGGGTAAGACCTTCCCCTGTCCTTGAGCGAACAATTATTTCAGTCGCCGAAGTAATGGCGACGTAATCGGGCGCTTCGAAGGTTTTGCCGGAAAGGGTTACCGAGCCGGCGGGGGAGTAGGACCAGGATGCCAGAAGCTCGCCGAGGGAGTCGACGGTACCGGAATCGAAGCCGTAGGGTTCCAACAGGCGAAACAGCACGTAGCGCCAGTGCTTGAGGGCGAGCAGGGGAGCGATGGGAAGCTTGGCATCAACTGCCTCTCCGGTCATTGCCGACTTGATCGGCAAACTCTTCACGGCGTCGGCACAGTACTCCTCCGCAATATCGTCGACCTGCGCGAGGTGCGCCATATCGGCGGCGAAGGTGCTCAGGAATGACGGGTTGAGCTCGCGGAAAACAGGGAATACTTCGGAGCGGATCCGGTTTCGCTTGTACTCGGATGAGGCGTTGCTGCTGTCCTCCCGCCAGGCGAACCCCCGCGAACTCATCCAGCCGCGGATTTCTTCGCGCGAAATGCCAAGCAGCGGCCGCAGAATGCGCACTCCGCGCCCGTCGGTGACATCCGCCTCCATGCCCCGAAGCCCGCGCGAGCCGGTGCCGCGCAACAGATTGAGTATCAGCGTTTCGGCATTGTCGTCGGCATTGTGCGCGACGGCCACGGCATTGAAGCCTTCGGCGCTGCATAGTTCGGCGAACCAGGCGTATCGGAGGTCGCGCGCGGCCATTTCGATGCTGATGCCGTTCGCGGAAGCGTAGCCGGATGTATCGAAACTCTTCACGAAGCACTCGAGCCCGGCTCCGGCGCAGAACTCGCGGACAAAGGCCTCGTCGCCGTCGGACTCTTCGCCGCGAAGGCGGAAATTGCAGTGGGCCACAGCGAAAGAGGCTCCCGGAAAAAGTTCGGGAGCCCTATGTGCGAGGTACATCGAATCGATGCCTCCGCTCACTGCAAGCAGAATCTTCACTATCTCTTGAAGGTGTAGGTGAAGCTGAAGGAAAGGAATTCCTTGAACTGGGTGCGGGGTGCGAGGTCGTCAGGATCGTTCTTGGCTGCGATGAGCACGTTAGGATCGTAGATGAGCCAGGTGTTTGCGCTGAGTTTCAGGTACTTGGAGAGTTGCCAGGAAATTCCGGTATCCCAGTTGACGCGCATGTTCTGCGGCTTGTCGAGATAGTCGGAGAAGAGAGTGAGCTGGCTCTCGAAAGTGAAGTTGTCGTTCACGGTGAACTTGAGGTTGGCCTTCAACTGACCACCGAACTGCATCTTGCTGGACTTGTAGGCGGTACCGTTGGAAATGGCGAGGGTGTCCTCGTGGGTGGTCGGGTTCTCGTAGCGGCTCTTCAGCTCCATGCCGTAGTTCTTGCGAAGCTCGGGGATGTCGACCTGGGTGATGCTTCCCGCGATAGGTGCGATGTTGATGCTGAACCACTTGTTGGGGACCCACTCCATACCAAGCGCCAGATTGTTGTAGGCGGGGGAGAGGAAACCGGACTTGAGCACGCGTGCCTTCTTCCAGGTATCGAGGTCGGGGTTGGTCTTGTCGGGGGCGTTGTAGGTGTAGCCGCTGCTGAACTGCGAACGGAAGTCGTAGGAGGCGGTGTAGCTCCACTTGGAACCTTCGCCGGTCTTGTAGCCGAACTTGCTCTGGAAGTAGACCACGTCGTTGCTCTTCTGGATGATGCCTTCCTTGTCTTCGGACCAGAGGAATGCGTACTGCATCTGCAGACGGTTGTTCCAGCTTGCGAGAGCCTTGGCATAGTCGGCCTTGGCGTCGAGCGAACTGGTGAAGTTCACGTTGTTGAAACCGCCGGAAGCCCAGTTCTCGAAGTAGGTCTGGTTGAGACCGAGGGCCAGTTCGACGGAGGTGTTCCAATACTTGGGCTTGGGTGCCGCCGCGGCTTCCTGGGGAGCGTTGGCGATTTCGGCCGCCGCGTCTGCGGCTGCCTGCTGGGCATCCTGTGCGTATGTGAATGCGCAGGCGCTCAAAAGTGCGATAATTGAAAATACCTTTTTCATATCTGTACGGTTGTTAATAAGCGATTGCGAATACCACCCTGCGGTGCGAAGGCTTGCCGGAGAAGATGTCCTTGCCTTCCTCCTCGCACACCACGCTGTCCACGGGGATGCAGCGGATGGTGGCCTTGGTTGCGTCCTTGATGGCCTGCTCGGTTTCGGGAGTGCCGTCCCAGTGGCAGAGCAGGAATCCGCCCTTCTCGATTTCGGTCTTGAACTCTTCCCAGTCGTCGCACTTGCGGATGTTCGCCGTGCGGAAATCGAGGGCCTTTTGGTAGATGTTCTTCTGAATGTCCGCAAGAAGCGTTTCGATATGGTCTTCAATGCCTTCGAGTGCCATCGTCTCCTTGGTGAGGGTGTCGCGTCTTGCGACTTCCACGGTGCCTGCGGCGAGGTCGCGAGCTCCCATTGCGAGACGCACGGGCACGCCCTTGACTTCCCATTCCGCGAACTTGAAGCCGGGGCGAAGGGTGTCGCGGGCGTCTATCTTGACGCTGATGCCCTTGGCATCGAGCTTCTTCTTTATGATGTCGAATTCAGCCAGCACGGCGTCGCGTTCCTCGTCGGTGCGGTAGATGGGAACCATCACGACCTGGATGGGCGCGAGGGCCGGAGGAAGAACCAGACCCGAGTCGTCGCTGTGCGCCATGATGAGAGCGCCCATAAGGCGGGTGCTGACTCCCCAGGAAGTGGCCCACACATACTGCAGGGCTCCGTCGGGACCGGCGAACTGCACGTCGAAACTCTTCGCGAAATTCTGTCCGAGGAAATGGGATGTACCCGCCTGGAGGGCCTTGCCGTCCTGCATCATCGCTTCGATGGTGAGGGTGTCGAGGGCTCCGGCGAAACGCTCGTTGGGGCTCTTGTGTCCGACGATGACGGGAAGCGCCATCACCTCGCGGGCGAACTTGGCGTAAACGCCCACCATCTCTTCAGCCTTCGCCTGCGCCTCCTCGGAGGTCGCGTGTGCGGTATGGCCTTCCTGCCAGAGGAATTCGGCGGTGCGGAGGAAGGGCCTCGTGCGCATCTCCCAGCGGACCACATTGCACCACTGGTTGCAGAGGATGGGCTGGTCCCTCCAGCTCTTGATCCAATTCTTGTAGACGCTCCAGATGATGGTTTCCGAAGTGGGGCGCACTATGAGTTCCTCTTCAAGTTTCGCTTCCGGGTCCACGACGACGCCCTTGCCGTCGGGATCGTTCATCAGGCGGTGATGGGTGACCACCGCGCATTCCTTCGCGAACCCCGCGACGTGCTCGGCC
>JAGABD010000030.1 GCA_017614795.1 Bacteroidales bacterium | reverse complement strand
CGCGAAATAATCTCGCGCCCCGTTCAGATGTCTTTATGAAAGCTTGTTGATGTAAAGCGCAATGCCACTCTTGAGGTTGGAAGCCTTGTTCTTGTGGATAACTCCCTGCTTCGCGAGTTTGTCGATCATAGCGTAAACCTTGGGGGCGTCGGCCTCTGCGGCCTTCTTATCGGTGGTTGTACGGATTGCGCGGATTGCGTTGCGCGTTGTCTTTGCATAATACTTGTTATGCAAGCGATGCCTCTCGCTCTGGCGATTGGCCTTTTCTGCTGATGCGTTGTTTGCCATTATTCTACTTTTTAAAATTTCGTAGTGGGTAGGAGAATCGAACTCCTATTGCAGGAATGAAAATCCTGAGTACTAACCGTTATACGAACCCACCATCCTATAAAAGGGGACGCAAAGGTAAAAAGAATTTTTTACATCCCCAAAAATTTTTATATAAACGGCATTGCCCTCCCGAAAGGCTTTACTCCGCCGGCGCCCACTCCCAGGAGTACAGCACCGACTCCACCTGGCGCAGGAACTGGCGCTTGTCGAACTTGGGAGCGTACACGAAGGCCTCCGCGACGATTATCGACGAACCGTCCGGGCTGTAGAACGCGTGGCTCACGAAGGGGCCTCCCATATAGTCGTTCTGCACCTCCCAGTAGCCTCTCGTCTGGGCGAAAGTGCGTCCCCGGTACTTGATGTATTCCACGGTAGGCTGCACCTGCGTGCTTGTCGTCATCCAGGTATTGTCGAACATTCCGGGCACGTTGGCGCGCAGAATCTCGTTACGCTTGGCGATAATGCGACTCAAATCGAACTCGTGCGCAGGGTCCTTGCAAACGGGGTAGCTGTAGATGAGAATGCCCTGTATGCTGCTCTGCTTCTCGTCGGCAATCCAAATGAACGAAGGAGTCTTCTTCTTGAGTTTGTACCCCATCGGGATATGGGGCGATCCGCCGAACACCGAAATCACCTCGGGGGCGATGTCGCGCTGCTCGTACTGCAGGGTGTTGCGGATCACTCGGTCGCGCTCGGCCTGCTCGATGGCGCTCAGGATCACCGGCCCGTTCTGCTGGAACAGCTCCAGCGCCTCGGAAGAACTGTGCGCAGCCACGGAAACTATGCACTGCGGCGAAGCCCACTTGTCCTGCAGGAAAGTCACTCCGGCCTTCGCCACTTGGGCGTCGATGTCGAAGAAAACTATGTTGCGGTGCACCTTGAACAGGTCCGCGAATCCGCCCGGCGTCACGTTCACCACCGAATACAACGGTTCCCGCACTGCCAGCCAGGGGCAGTCGTCGGCGAGGAGTCCGCGCACCGCGTTGCCGAGCGCGCCTTCCCAGTTGTCCTTGTCTATCACCACGATAACCTCGCCCGCCTTTCCGCTGATGTTGGGAAGGAGAGCGGCCCTGCGGCCTTTGCAGCCGAACAGCGTCAGCACGACGGCCAGAGCAATAACGATTCTTTTCATATGCTAGTGTATCAATCTTCCAATATCGTTGCCGAAGGCAAGCACCATCAGCGCGATGAGCAGGATCATTCCTATCCACTGCGCCACTATCATAAACTGGTCGGATGGCTTGCGTCCGGTGATTATTTCATAAAGGGTGAACACTATGTGCCCGCCGTCCAGTCCGGGAATGGGCAGAAGGTTCATCACGCCGAGCATTATGGAGAACAGCGCCAGCAGGAACATGAACTGGTACCAGTTCCAGCGCGCGGGGAACACCTGTCCTATGGCGATGAAGCTTCCCACCGACTTGTAGGCGCCGGTGGATGGCTGCGCCAGAAGCCTGAGGTCGCGAAGATACCCGCCGATGGTGCGTCCAGTGAGCTTTACCCCTTCGGGAATTGCGGTCAGAAGCGAATAGCTCTTCGATTCCACCCTCGGCAGCTCCATATACACGCCGATGCGTCCAGCGCTGTCAACTTTCACGGGCAGATGAAGGGTGTCGGTTCCGCGAACCACCGTCGCATCCACGTCCTTGCCGGCGAAGCACGAAAGCACGCCCCTGGCATCCTGCAGATAGCGCACGCTCTCTCCGCCGAAAGCGGTCACCCGGTCGCCGTGCGAAAGCCCGGAGGCGCCGTTGGCGCTGTCGAATGCAACGGAATCTATGACGAAAGGAATGGCGAGGTCGAACATCAGGCCGGACTTCAAAACCTCCGGCAGAAGCGCGTGGTCCATATACAGGGCCACCGTGTCGGTGCCGCGAAGCACGTCCACCCGCCGGGCCTTGCGCCTGGCGAGGTCCGCCTGCAGCATTCCGAAGTCCTCGGGTACGTAGCCGTCCATCGAAAGCACTCTGTCGCCGGCGCGGAAGCCCATCTGCTCCGCCAGCCCCGAAGGGTAGATCTCGGCGTCGCGGTTGCTGATATAGCTTTCGCCCCAGATGGCGGTAATGGCGATATAGATAAGTATGGCGAGAATGAAGTTGTAAAGCACGCCTCCCGCCATCACCAGAAGCCTCTGCCAAGGGTTGTGTGTGCGGAATTCCCAGGGCTTGGGCGCCTGCTTCATCTGCGCGACGTCCATACTCTCGTCGATCATCCCGGCAATCTTGCAGTAGCCGCCGAGAGGCAGCCAGCCTATGCCGTATTCGGTCTCCCATTCAAGAGCCTTCGGGAAGAGCCTCACGAACCAGCGGCTGCGCTTCGTGCTGAAAAGGAAGCTCCCGCCAAGGTCGAAGAATAGGTAGAACTTCTCCACCCTTATCCTGAACATCTTGGCAAAGCAGAAATGCCCCGCTTCGTGGATGAGAATCAGGATGGAAAGGGCCAGGAGGACCTGTATTATTTTCAGGAGAACTGTCATTATTTAGGCCGGGAGCATCTCGCGAGCCTTGGCGGTAACGGCTTCGTGCGTCGCGAAGATGTCTTCAAGGGTGGGATTTCCTGCAAAAACCGCACCCGCGATGCAGCTTTCCGCTATGCGGGCGATGTCGTAGAAACCGATGCGGTCGTGCAGATAGGCGTCCACCGCAACTTCGTTGGCGGCGTTGAGGGCGCAGGGGATGTTGCCGCCGCGTTTCGCAGCCTCGTAAGCGAGTGCCAGACAAGGGAAGCGGTCGGTGTCGGCTTTTTCGAAGGTGAGCGAACCCAAAGTGCTGAAATCCAGCGTCTTGCCTCCAAACGGAAGCCTCTGCGGGAAGCCCAGCGCAAAGCCGATGGGCTCGCGCATGTCTGGGCAGGCCATCTGTGCGAGAACGGCTCCGTCTGCGAACTCCACCATCGAATGGATTATCGACTCGGGATGCACCACAACGTTGATGCGTTCGGGCTCCATGTCGAAGAGCCAGTGGGCCTCCATCATCTCGAATCCCTTGTTCATCATCGTGGCGGAATCGATGGTTACCTTGGCGCCCATCGTCCAGTTCGGATGCTTCAGCGCGGAGTCCTTCGTCGCGGCCGCGATCTTCTCCTTCGGCCAGCTGCGGAAAGGGCCTCCCGATGCGGTCAGATGCAATCTTTCCACCTCGTTGCCCTGCGCCGCCAGAAGGCACTGGAAGATGGCCGAATGCTCGGAATCCACGGGCAGAATCAGCCCCCTGTGCTTGCGTGCTGTCGCGGTCACGAGCGAACCTGCCGCCACCAGCGTCTCCTTGTTTGCAAGCGCCACTATCTTGCCGGCTTCCAGCGCGGCGAGGGTGGAACGAAGACCGGAGAAACCGACCATCGCGCCTACCACTATGTCGATGTTTTCGCCCGCGGCAAGCGATGCTATGCTATCCGAACCGGCAAAGACCTTGACGCCCTTGGGCTGAAGCGCCTCCGCGACCTCGGAATAGCGGTCCTCGTTGCCTATCACAACCGCGCCGGCGTCGAACTCAAGTGCCTGGGCGATAAGCAGTTCCGCATTGTTGCCCGCAGCGAGCAGCTCCACCTCGAAACTGTCGCGGTAGCGCCGCACGATGTCCAGCGTCTGGGTGCCGATCGAGCCGGTCGAACCCAGAATCGCAAGGCGTCTTTTACCTTTGTTTTCCACTAGAGGCTGCAGTATTTTGTGGGATCCACGGGCTGGCCGTTGTACCAGAGTTCGAAATGCAGATGGTCGCCCGTCGTGAGCGAACCGGTATTGCCTACCAGCGCGATGGGAGTGCCCGCCTTAACCTGGTCGCCGACCTTCTTCAGCAGTTTCTGGTTGTGCTTGTAGAAACTGAGGATGTTGCTCGGGTGCTGGATCTGGATGGTGTATCCGGTCTCGTCGGTCCAGCCTGCGAAAACAACCGTGCCGTCGAGCGCAGCTGCGACCACCGAATTGGCGGGGGCGGTAATGTCGATGGCAGGGTGAATGACCATGTCGAAGCCCTGCGAAACAGTGCCGCGAAGAGGCGTGAAGAAATGCATTCCCTCGATGGGCAGAACCCTTTCAGGCTTGCTGGAGATGGCGAATTTTTCGGCGTTCTTCACCTCGCCGCGAAGCAGCGAATCCCTGCGCGCCAGTTCCTTCTCGGAGAGGTTCTTCAGGTACTTGGGCGTGTTGTTCTTGAGCACGCTGTCGATGCTGAGTTCCTCCTCTCCGGCAAGCACGCGGCTGAGGTTCTGGGAATATAGCTCCCAGCGCGTCATCTGGTTCTCGAGAGAGTCGATTTTTATGGCGTTGGCGATGGCGTCGCGCTTGAAATGCGAGTCGGGATATCCCGGGATGGTGGTGCGGATGGGGGTGTATCCGATTACGAAGTAAGCCAGCGCGGAAAACACCACCAGAACCGTGATGACCGCGATGATCATTCCTATCCTCGAAAAGCGGATGGCCCGGATGCGCCTGTGGGTTTCATCTTCCACCAGCGTCAGGCGGTAAACCATGTTCCACCGTATGGGACTTTTTTTGTTCATTATCGAAAAAAGTGATAATTTTGTTCGTTTAAATGGACCGCACGATAGGCATAGACTATGGCAGAGCAAGGGTGGGCGTCGCAGTGAGCGACCCGCTCGGCATATTCGCTTCGCCTGTGGAGACGGTGCCGTCTGCAAAGATAATAGATTATCTTCAAAGTTACGCGGGCAGGGAGAATGTTGTGCGCTTCGTGGTGGGCTACCCGCTGAATCTCGACGGCAAGCCCGCGGAAGCGGCGGCGGATGTGGACGTGTTCCTGAAGCAGCTTGCGAAGGCCTTCCCCGCCGTGCCGGTGACCCTTGAAGACGAGCGCTTTACCACTGTGCTTGCGCACAAGGCGATGATAGACGGGGGAATGAAGAAGAGCGAGCGTCGCGACAAGAATTCGGTGGACAAGATCAGCGCGGCCATCATATTGCAAAGTTACCTGGACCGCCAGGCGCGTGAGAGCGCGGAAGGCGGGCAAAACAACCAAGAGAGATGATACGACCAATCTACTTGTACGGTTCGGGAGTGCTTAGGGAGAAGGCTGCGGAGGCCGACCTTTCCAAGCCGGATGAAATCAAGGCCCTGGTGGCCGACCTTTGGGAGACTCTCGCCGACAGCGAAGGCTGCGGCTTGGCCGCTCCGCAGATTGGCGTGAGCCTGCGCGTCTGCGTCGTCGACGGCGACATCATGGAGGACGTCTATCCCTATCTGAAGGGCTTCAAACGCACTTTCGTGAATCCGCGCATAGTCGAGCAGAGCGAGCAGAAGACCGTCTACAACGAGGGCTGCCTCAGCGTTCCCGGAGTGTTCTGCGACGTCACCCGTCCGGCGAAGATCAAGGTCGAGTATTACGACGAAAACCTTCAGAAGAAGACGGAAGAGTTCGACAATTTCGCCTCACGTATGATCCAGCACGAGTTCAGCCATCTCGACGGCGTGCTCTTCACCGACCTCGTCGCTCCCATCCGCCGCAAGCTAATCGTCAAGAAGCTCCAGCGCATCGCCGCCGGAAAGGTCGCCACTCATTACAAGGCAAGAATAAAATAGGGGGCCGTCGAGACCCCCTTTTTCGTCATTGCCGGCCTCGACCGGCAATCTCTTTATTGCAGGAACGGCTTCAGGAACGCGCTGACACGGGTGTTCGTCAGCGAATTACCCCAAACCGAGTGTCCTTCGTAGGGAAGGATGAGGTACTGCTTGCTGGTACTGCCCAGGTTGTTGTAGATCGCGAAATTGATATGCGGCGGGCAGGTGCCGTCCTGCAGGCCGACCGTCATATACACGGGACAGGTGATCTTCGGAGCGAAATTCTTCACGTCGAAATACGAAAGCATATCCAGCAACTGCTCGCGGGACATTCCCGCGGAACTGGCGGCATTGAACATTTCGGTCATAGGCCAGGAAACGATCTTCCAGTAGTCCGGGAAGTCGCTGAGGAAAGGCACCGAAGGTGCGATGGCCTTGATGCGCGAATCCAGCGCCGCCGCCATATAGGTGAGCGCTCCGCCCTGGCTGCTGCCCCAGGCGACAACGCGGTTCAGGTCGGCCTTCTCGAGTCCCAGAACATAATCGATAGCCCTCTTTACGTCGCAGTAGGCTCCGCGATAATAATAGGTCTCCTTGGACTCGATTCCCTGGCAATCCCAATAGCTGCCGGTCTTGAAGAGACCCTGGTCCCTGGTGCTCACTTCGAACTCGATGAGTCCGGGGTTGGAATCGGGCGAATAGTAGGTATGGGTGTTTCCGTAACCGAGGAACTTGAGCTTCACGGGGTACTTGCCGGCTGCCACGGGGATGGAAAGGATTCCTCCCACGGTGACTCCGCCAAGGCTCTTGTAGCGCACCTCATAGCACTCGCGCTTGCTGCTGGAATATGAATCGATCTTGGTGAGCTGCACATCCCAGGGCTGGGCGTCCAGTTCGGCGAACGTGCTCTGCCAGAACGAATCGAAGTCGGGCTTCGCGTCGGTAGGGCTGTACACCGCGTCGGGCCTCACGCCTATGAAGAACTTCAAGGTGTCGCGCAGGCGCACCTGGTAGAATCCCGGGTCGAGATTGCCCAGCGGCACGCTTATCGAGCCGTCCGTACCTACATTCGTAGTGGTGGAAACAACTATTTCCTGCGAACCGGTGAGCAGGGTGACGTCCCTGACCAGTTTGAACGAAGCGCTGCCGGACTTGGCATTGACGGTGGTGTTGAGGGTATAAGGGCCCTTGTCGAAGAACAGCAGGCCGGGGTTGGGCTCGCAGGTTCCGGTGGGCGTTCCCACCGTGGAAGTCTTGGCGAGAGTGGCCGTTATGCCGTCGACCTTGCCTCCGCTGAATGCGTAGAGATACTCGCCGCCGGTATGCGCGGGGATGGTCTTGGTGGCCTCGTAGATGCCCCTGTCGGTGCGAAGGTAGAGGCTGAGTTCGCGCGCCTGGTCGCCCTGCAGCGAAGAAGCGCCGCTAAGGGGGATTATGGGGATGTAAGTAGTCAGCGAATGGCTGCCGGAGCTCAGTCCGCGGAAAAGGTTGAAGCTGTAAGGTCCGTAGTTGAGCTCAAGCGAAGAAGTCGTGGTCGAAGCTGTCCAGAGCCCGGAAGATGCAAGCGGCAGGGTGGCGGTTCCCTGTGCGAAAGGAGCGCCGTTCGACAGCGTTACGGTCAGGGCACCCACCTTCTCGTCGGCCTCGAGATCGGGAATCGAGAGCGAAAGCGCCAGCACGTCGCTGTGCTTGGTCATGCTCACGGCATTCTCGGGATGGGCTATGTCGGCGGCTCCGGTCATTATGTCGGACCAGGCTATATGCGACGCGTCGGCATTGGTCGGCTGCGAGAAGGTCACCTGGTCGAGGCCGTAGTAGCTGATCTTGTCGTCGCCTATCTGCACGCCGAAAGCGGCTCCCTTGGAACCCGGCAGGGGCTCCGAAAAATACCCCGTTTTCTGCCCTCCGGAAAGGGACGGATAGAAGCATATCTGGGAGTCGGAACCTGCTCCGGTGAACCTTCCTTGGAAAGTAGCGGTGCGCCCTCCTGCGGTGGTGGTGAAATTGTCCACTGCCACCACTTTGCCGTCTTTGATCGAAAGCACGGAAACGACGTCTCCCGCGCTCCAGGAGCATTTCAGCGCTCCGGCGTCGGGTGTGTATGCGGTCTTCGACGCAAGGTCGGCTATGCTGATGCTGAGCGATGCGGATTCGCCTTCCTGGACGGTTGCGGGAGTTTCCTTGACCGTGCAGGCCGCGGCGAGCAACAGTGCGATAAAAAGAACTCTTTTCATCTTACTTCTTCTTTATAAAATAAGGTATTCTGTCGATGGGAACTTCTATGCTGTGGGTGCGTCCGCCCTTGTAGCGGCGTCCCGTTTCGTCGATCCAAAGACCCTTGGGGAGACGGACCTTGCGGCTGGTGCCGGGGCCCACCATCGGGGCTACCAGATACTTGTCGCCAAGCATGAACTGGTCGAGGCAGTCCGCGAGGCCCTGTCCGGGGAAGGAGTATTCCATCGCCCGTACTATGGGCTCGCCGCTTTGCGCGCACTTACGAGCCTGCTCGAGTATATAAGGTGCGAACTCCAGATGCTGCTTCGCGGCCTTCCGGCAGATGTCCAGATGCGCGTCGTCCAGCACCCTCCAGGGGGCCACCGAGAACTGCATCATCGGCATCAGCGCGTGAATCTGGCAGGAACGCACCACCAGCTCCTGGTTTATGTTGCCGCGGTCCACGCCGAGGAACTTGCTCCACTGGCCTCCGCCAATCATGTCGGGGCAGATGAACTGGTGCCCTTCGAGGCCGCCCTCCAAAATGGAAGGAATCAGCGACCAGACGCCCTGCCAGGAGTAGTCCTTGTCCTGCAGGCGCTGCACCACGGGTTCGCCGGCGTGCCTCCAGCAGGCGCGGAATTCGTGATAGGGGAAATCCTTGTACAAATCGGCCCAGAGACCGGTGTGGAGGGTGCCGTAGGACTTGCCGTCGAAAACCGAAACCTTCGCGGGATCGTAGCTGCTGCCGTCGCCCGCGTCTAGCTTGAATCCGTCGATCCCGTACTCCTTCTCCATACCGTGCAGAGTCTCTACGAACCACGCTTTGGCGTCGGGATTGCTCATATCCACGAGATAGCTCCAGCCGTTCCACCACTTAACCACCGCAGGCTCGTCTCCGGCCACGTTTTTAAGCAGATAGCCCTTCTTTTTGAGGGCCCTTCCTTCCATCGAATCGGGGGAGACGAACGGGCATACCCAGAGCATCACCTTGAAGCCCAGCGAATGCAGCTCGTCGCACATCGCTTTCGGGTCCGGAAAACGCTCGGGCTTGAACTCGAAATTGCCGTAATATTTCTGCCAGTTGTCGTCGATCATAAGCACTCCGCCGGAGGGGAATCCGTTGTCCACGATAGCGTGCGCGTACCTTAAAATATCTGCCTGGTTCTGGTTGTAATTGAGCTCTATCCAGGTGTTGTACTGGGGGGCCGAAATGAACTCCTCGCGGGGTATCTGTCCCGACGGAGGAAAATGGGCCCTGGATGCCGCAAGATAGGCATCTTTTAGGCTTCCGCCGGTCTCGGTGAGAGTGATTTCGGCACTGCCTTCGAGGGCTATTTCGCCGCCCTTGAATTCCACCTTCACGGGCTCGTCGCTCCAGATGAAACGGCCGGTGTTCGAAAGGAAGAAAGAGACCGCCTGATTGGAGTAGTTGTCCCAGCCCAGATCGAGGGACAAAACGGTGCTTTCGTCATAGGGCGCGGTCACCAGATCCGCCCCCCTCGACTGGAAGCAGTCGATGCCGCCCCACCAGCGTTCTCCCGGGAGCATCTTCACTTTTAGTGAATTTCCGGCGGAAAGAGTGGCTGCGGAAAGCAGGACGATGAGAGTGGAAATCAGTGTTTTTTTCATAATCAGTGGTCGGTCTCTTGTCACAAAATTAGCCAATAATACCACTTTTCTGGTTTTCACCCCCCCAATAAGTGTAAATAGTAAAGTAAAATTCCCCCACGATTCTATTTGAAAAAGGGACCACTGGAAAGCATTGTAGATTTGCGTTAAGTAAATCTCTAAACAATGATTTCTATGGACCTTAAACAACAAATTCTTCACTACTACAGGG
>JAGABD010000029.1 GCA_017614795.1 Bacteroidales bacterium | reverse complement strand
CGCTCCGCCAAGCTGGAGCTGCACGTCCCTGTGTTCATAGAGGTAGAGGAAATCGTAACCCTGAAGGAGCTGGTAGGTGAATTCGGTGAAGCTCATGCCCTCCGAAGAGTCGCGGCTGAGGCGCTTCTTGACGGAGTCCTTGCTCATCATGTAGTTGACGGTGATGAGCTTGCCGATATCGCGGGTGAAGTTGATGAAGGTGTAGTCCTTCATCCAGTCGTAGTTGTTCACCAGTTCCGCCTTGTTGGGCGCGTCCGAATTGAAATCCAGGAACTTGCCGAGCTGCTCCTTGATGCAGGCCACGTTGTGGGCGAGGGTTTCCTCGTCGAGCAGATTGCGCTCCGCGCTCTTCATCGACGGGTCGCCAATCATTCCCGTGGCGCCTCCCACCAGTGCGAACGGCTTGTTGCCGCAGGCCTGGAAGTGCTTGAGTATCATTATGCTGACAAGATGTCCGATGTGCAGCGAATCGCCTGTGGGGTCGATTCCCACATATGCCGACATCCGGCCCTTCTTGAGCGCCTCTTCGGTTCCCGGGGTGATGTCGTGTATCATCCCCCTCCATTTCAGTTCTTCAACAAAATTCTTCATTTGTCCTTTACCTTCAATAAACTTACAAATATACTCAAAATTTCTATCGAAAATTTTGTTAAATTTGTCTCCGCTTAACGAACAATCAAAAAACGACAATATGAGAAAACTTATCGTAGCAGGGAACTGGAAGATGAACACCACCGTTCCCGAAGGCGTGGCCCTCGCAAAGGCAGTAGTTGAAAAATCGGCTGAAGTGCCGGCAAACGTCGAACTCGTAGTGGCTCCTCCCCACACCCATCTGGTGAGCGTCGCCGAAGCCCTCAAGGGCAGCAAGGTGGTCCTTTCCGCGCAGAACTGCGCCGACCACGACAAGGGCGCCTACACCGGCGAGATTTCGGTCGCGATGCTCGCTTCCGCGGGATGCGCCTGCACCATTCTCGGACACTCCGAGCGCCGTCAGTACTACGGGGAGACCGATGCCAAGCTCGTGGAGAAGCTCCGTCTTGCTCTCGACGGCGGCCTTAAGGTCATCCTCTGCGTGGGCGAAAACCTCGACGAACGCGAAGCAGGAAAGCATTTCGCGGTTGTGACCGACCAGACCAAGAACGTTCTCAGCCACTTCAGCGCCGAGGATATGGCGAGGTGGTCATCGCATACGAGCCCGTATGGGCAATCGGAACCGGCAAGACCGCTACCGCAGAGCAGGCCGAGGAAATCCACGCCTGCATCCGCAAGGTGCTCGCAGACCTCTTCGGAGCGAAGGTCGCGGACGACACCACCATCCTCTACGGCGGCAGTTGCAAGCCTTCCAACGCGAAGGAACTCTTCGCCCAGCCCGACATCGACGGTGGTCTCATCGGCGGTGCGGCACTGAAATCTGACGATTTCATTGCCATAGCGAAATCGTTCTGACGAAGATTTCGCTATTACCTTGTCTCGGGGACACCCCGAACCCCGCGGGCTTTGCCCGACCGCTTCGCCGGTTGTCGCTTCGCTCCGGCGCTTGTGCCAAGGTTAATCGAGGATTTGTACGATCACTCCGAGACGGAGCGATTCGGACCATAGCCAGAATTTGCCGGCTTCGCCCCGTACGACTTCGAAGCCGACATTTTTTTTGCGGTTGAGGTTGTCGGTGGTGGTCCACTGGATGCTGCCGCTCATCTTCTGCCCGTCCTCCGCGGGGATGGCGCTCAGCTGCAGGGAATAGAAATCGGACATATTGTCCTTGCACACGCGGAATTCCCGCCTCTCGCGGTTGAAGGACATCTGGCAGTTCGACGGATTGTACACCAGCGTGTTGCGTCCCTTCACCACGCATCGCATTCCTTCCATCTCCGCGAAATCGTCGCGAAGCGCCTCTCCCCGGCAGGACGCCAGGAACAGCAGGGCGGCGAGTATGTAAAGAAGCTTTCTCATCGCACCGACACCTCCTTTACAAGTATTTCTTTGCTGCCGTCGGCCCTGATAGCCTCTGCCCTGAGGATGCCGCTGCGGGTGAGGGGGAAGAGACCGTCCGCACCCGGGGCTACGGGCGCTCCGTCGAAGGTCCAGCTTGTCGCCACTGCGTCGGGCGCGTTGAATATCACCAGCGGAATGCCCGTGCCAGTGCGGAAGCTGCCGTCCTTGTTTCTGCCCGTGGAAGGGAGGAAGATGAAGGGGAAGGTGCCGCTGCGGAAGGCGCTGGTGGTGAAGCTGCCGCTGATGCTGTAGCATCGCCCGCCCGCGTAATGCGCTTTAATGACATAGGTATAGACGGTCTTGGGCGTCAGCCCGCCGATTATGCATCCGTGGCTGTTCGCATCTCCCGAAATGACGGGGACGCGCCTGTCCTGCCCGCCCGCGCTGAGCACCACGCTGCAACTGTCGAGGGCCCCGGCGATGGCGTCGGTTTTCCAGGAAAGCGTAGCGTCGGTCTGGTAAACCCCGGTGCCGGTGAGGACCAGCGGACGGAATGCCGTGAAGCGGGCGCTGCCTTCTGCGTCGAAACTGATGTCGCGTATGCAGAGGGGAAGCTCCGGTCCCTGCGAGGTGAAGAAGACTCCGGCCACGCTTGTCGCGGCTTCGTCGGCGGGTACTACGCAGGCGCACTGGTGATCGGGATTGCAGTTTATCTGGTTCAGCTTCCAGCGTTGGGTGGCCGATATAACCTCTTGATAATAAGTGGAATAGCCCGCAGGCTTGGAGCTCTGGTTCACGTGATAGAGCACGAGCCCCTGTCCGCCTATGGCCGCATCCCTTCCGGTTCCGCTGCGGTTTTCCAGCAGGTAAAAGTCCTTGTTGTCGTCGGCTCCTATGCTGAGGTACTTGCCGTGGCGCTCGATGGTTTCGAGCGTGTAGATGCCCGAAGTGTCGATGGGGGAGCAACTGCCGATTTCAAGGCACCAGCGTTCCACCGCGTTGAGGTACGGGGGAGTGTGCCCGCCGTCGTTGGCGTTGCCCTTGTCCATTATCGCCAGGCTGCCCCACATCGCCTTGGAGGTGCCTCCGCTGCCGTCGCCGTCGGTGTCGTAGAAGTCCTTGAGCCCCAGCAGATGCCCGAATTCGTGGCAGAGGTCGCCGATTCCGGCGATGTTTCCGTCGGCTCCGAGTTCATTCACTATGATGTAGTCGGTGATGCGCCTGCCGTCCTTGTAGAACTCGATGCTGCGGTCCTCGAGCGAAGCGAACTGGGGCCAGAAGAGGTCCGTGTTGCCGCTCGCGGGCTCGCTCTTGCCGGGAACGAGAAATACCAGATGTCCCGCTTTGGAGAAGTCCAGCGCGTCGTCGGCTTCGTTGCAGGCGTCCTTCACGGCCGCATAGGCCAGGGCGTCGTGGCTGTCGGAGGCGTTGGCTCCGTAATACTTGTACGAACGGGAAAGCGTTACGGCCGGGCCTTTCACGAAACTGAAGACCGTCGCTCCGCAGTGCTGCTCCGTCCAGTAGAGGGCGGCTTCGTTAAGGATGGAATCGATCTTGGCTGCGGGGCAGGTGAACGAAAGGTCGGAGAACTGAATCTGGATGACCGTGGCCTTCGTCTGGTTCGCGGCCCTCAGGAAAGGGGCGCAGACAAGGCACAGCAATGCGATTATGAAGGCTTTGCTCTTCATACGGTCAGGTTTCAGTCACTGTGCAAAGGTACGAATTATTTACAAAAAGAAAGGGCCGCCAGCCTCACGGCCCTCGACCCTTAGACGTGTACTAAAACCTAAACCTATTACATAGATGCAGGCTGCGGCTCGGACGTTGCACGGACATTGAAATTATTCATCGCGCGCTCGATTCCGGAGAACGCCCAGTCCTTGATTCCGGCGATCGTCTTGTCGCAAAGCGAGGGAATCTGTTCCATCTGGGCGGGTTCGAGGGGGCTCAGAACATAGTCGATCTGGCTGCCCTGGCCGAAGTCGTGACCGACGCCCATGCGGATGCGGGCCCATTCCTGGCCGCCGATGCATTCCTCGATGTTCTTGAGTCCGTTGTGGCCTCCGTCGCTGCCGCGGGGGCGCATGCGGAGGGTGCCGAAAGGCAGGTTGATGTCGTCGCAGACCACCATCAGACGCTCCTGCGGCACGGGCAGTTTGCCCAGCCAGTAACGCACGGCTTCGCCGCTGAGGTTCATATAGGTGGAAGGTTTCAGCAGATAGAAGTGTCTTCCTTTGAGGTCCAGCACGGCGAGGTCGCCGTAACGCCTGGTCTCGAAAGAGATATTGGACGCCTTAGCCCAGGCGTCCAATACCATAAATCCCATATTGTGCCTGGTGAGCGCGTATTCCGGGCCGATATTGCCCAGACCTGCAATGAGGTAACTCTCGCCGGCCATGGTCGGGGGAAATTATTCGGCCGCAGCCTCTTCTCCCTCCTCCGTCGCTGCGCTGGTGTCCACGTTGCGGGTGGTGCGCACGGTGCAGATGACTGCATCCTTGTCGCTGATGACGGAGATTCCTTCGAGCTTCACGTCACCGGCCTTGATCTTCTTGTCGAGATCGAGGTTGGAGATGTCGATGGTGATGTCGTCGGGAAGTTTGTCCATAAGGGCGCTGATGCGCAGGGCCCTGAGGTTCTGCACGAATTTGCCACCCTTCTGCACACCGACTGCGTGTCCGGTAATGACGAGGGGAACGCTGATGGCGACGGGCTTCTTTGCGTCGACTGAGAGGAAATCAACATGGAGGCAGTTGTCCTTTACAGGATGGAACTGGAGCTCGTGAAGAACTGCCGGATAGGTCTTGCCGTCGAGGACGAGATCCACGATGTAAGCCTTGGGCGTGTCGGTGACACACTTGAGATCCTTGGCGCTGACGGTGAAAAGAATGTTCTCCATGCCGTTGCCATAGAGATTGCAGGGAACGAGTCCCTCTTTACGGAAGGCCTTGATGACGGCCTTGTTGCCAACCTTGCGGATTTGGCCTTTAAGTTCGAAATGCTGCATTTTTTAAATACTAAAATGTGTTACTCAATTCGGAGCGGGTCCGAATCCCATTGCACCAAAGCCCT
>JAGABD010000028.1 GCA_017614795.1 Bacteroidales bacterium | reverse complement strand
GGACAGTCATATCGCGTTAAAGAAACTCAAAATATCTTCAAAAAACTTTGAAAACCAACGAGACTTACTTAACTTTGAGACGGCCTTCCGCTGGCCCCTTTTTCAAATCCATTTTGGCGGAAATCTACTTTACTATATACACTCAAGAAGAACTATATCAAGGCCAAATACAAGGACGTCGAGGCCGTTTACGGCAAGATTCCTTATTACTCGGGCAACTGATAACTATGAAGAGCAGGGAAAAACGTTTCAAGCAGATAGTCCACTTCGTCGAGGACAGGATTCGCAGCGGCGAATACAAAATCGGCGACAGGATTCCTTCGGTGAACGCCTGGGGAATCCGCTTCGGGCTGTCCCGCAGTTCGGTTTTCCTTGCTATGGACGAACTCAAGTCGCGCGGCCTCATCGAGGCTGAGCCTTCGGTGGGTTATTACGTTGCCAGCAGCGAGGTCAAGATACAGGAGAAGGTGCTGTTGCTCTTCAACGAATTCACCGCCTTCAAGGAGGATATCTACAATTCCTTCCTTCAGGCGATAGACGAGGACGTTTCGGTGGACATTATGTTCCACAACTACAACCGCACCATGTTCGACAACATCCTGCGTAACGTAAACGGCAATTACACGACTTATGTGATCATGCCGGGCAAGTTCGAGGGCCTGGCGAAGACTCTCAGCGGCCTTGCCGGGCACGTGATCCTGCTGGACCACTGCCGTCCCGAGCTCCTGGGGCTGTTCCCGTTCCTGGGACAGAATTTTGCCCAGGATACCTACGATGCGTTGTGCTCGGTCAAAGACAGAATGCCCGAAGGCGCGACTGTAGCACTCGTGCAGAAGGATGAAAAGGAACCTGAGGAACGCTATTTCGGCATTATGCGTTTTTGCGATGAATTCGGATTCGAGGCAAGTCTCATCGACACTATGAAAGACCGTTCCGTCGAGAAGAATGTCCTCTACCTCACCGCAACCGACAGGGAACTTGTGAACATCCTCAAGAAAGCTGACGCACAAGGCCTGTTGCTGAATAAGGATTTCGGAGTGATATCATACAATGATACCCCCGTAAAGGAAATCCTTTGTGGGGGCATAACTACGATGTCCACCGACTTCGACCAGATGGGAAAAACCCTTGCCCGGATGGTTAAGGAAAAGAAGATGGAAACCATCTACAATCCCTGCCACCTGATTGTCCGCGTATAGGATTAATACAGTACTACGCTCACACCGCGTGTGTCGCGACAGTTCGGGCCCGTCAGAATGAGGAATTCTCCGGGCTCGAAAACTTTACGCATATCGTAGGTCCAGAACGAGAGGGCTTCCTTGTCGAGGCTGAAATGCACGGTGCGGCTTTCGCCGGGTTCGAGAGCAATCTTCTCGTAGCCCTTTAGTTCGCACACCGGCCTTGCCTGGGATGCGGCGACGTCACGCACATACAGCTGTACGACTTCCTTGCCGGCACGCTCGCCCGTGTTGCGAACCTCCACCTCTACGTTAATCTTGCCTCCCTCGACAGTGGCCTTGGGCTCGCCGAACTCGAAGCTGGTATACGTGAGGCCATATCCGAAGGGATACAGCGGTTCGGGGCTCACGTCGATATAGGTGGAGATGAACTTCTCGATCTTTCCCTTGTATGGACGTCCCGAAGGAGTATGGTTGTAGAAGTAGGGTAGTTGCCCTAGATTGCGGGGGAAGGTGGCGGTCAGATGGCCCGAAGGGCTTGCGTCGCCGAACAGCACGTCGGCAATAGCGTTGCCCGATTCGCTGCCCGGGAACCATACGTTTAGGATGGCGTCCACATTCGCGTCTTCCCAGCTGAGGTCAAGAGGACGGCCGATAAAGAGCACCAGCACCACCGGTTTTCCGGTAGCCACGAGGGCTTTCAGCAGGTCTTTCTGGGCATCGGGAATCTGTATGTCGCTGCGGGACGCTCCTTCGCCGGACAGGTCGGCGGTTTCGCCGAGCGCGGCAACCACCACGTCGCTGCTTTTAGCAAGGGATACTGCTTCCGACAGCATCGCACGGTCGTCTCTTTCTACGGGAATCATTTCCATTCCGCGGCCGCTGCTCCAGGTGCGCTGCATTTCGTGGTCGTAGCAGATGTTGGAACCCTGCGCGGCGCTTACGGATTTCGCTCCCGCATTCTTCAAACCCTGCAGCAGGCTTACTGGATTCGAGGGCACTCCTTCGCAGCTCCAGGCGCCGATTACGTTCACGGATTCCTTGGCATAGGGCCCTACGAGGGCGATTTTTGCGTTGCGCTCAAGCGGCAGCAGGCTGCCCTCGTTCTTGAGAAGCACGAAGCTTTCCGGCGCCATCTTCCTGGATTCCGCGCGGAACTCCGCGCAACCTATCAGCGCTTCCCCTTCTTCCTTGCGGCAGAAGCGGTAGGGGTCTTCGAAGAGGCCGAGGCGGTATTTCGCCTGCAGAATGTGCCTGCAGGCATCGTCCACCACCTTCTGCTTGACTTTGCCTTCGCGCACAAGCTGCGCCAGGTATTTGTCGAAGAAGAAGCTGCACATATCCATCTCCAGACCGGCGTTGGCGGCCCTCGCGGTAACCTCTTCAGGAGTGCCGAGACCGTGGTTCACGAGCTCTCCCGGGGCGTCATAGTCCGCCACCACGAAGCCCTTGAAGCCCCACATTCCGCGGAGCACGTCCTGTAGCAGGAATTCGTTCGCGCAGCCGGGCACTCCTTCCACCTCGTTGAAGCTGGTCATGGCGCTGGCGACGCCAGCCTCCACTGCCGCCCTGTAGGGCTCCATATAGAGGTTGAACATCATCGCGCGGCTCATATCCGCGGCGGTGTAGTCGAGCCCGCCGAACGATGCGCCATAGAGAGCATAATGCTTGACGCAGGCTATCATCTGGTCCTTTTCTCCGGAAAGATCGCCCTGGAAACCCTTGACGTAGGCACGGGCGAAATCGGCGCCCAGTTTCGGGTCCTCGCCGGCGCCTTCCATAATGCGGCCCCAGCGCGCGTCGTGGCAGATGTCAACCATCGGCGCGTAAGTCCAGTTGATGCCCTGTGTGGTCGCTTCGCGGGCCGAGATGCGTGCGCAAAGCTCCGCGTTAGCGGGGTCCCAGGTGGAGGCGATCGCCAAAGGCATCGGGAATATGGTGCGGTAGCCGTGTACCACGTCCAGGCCTATCAGCAGGGGAATATGCAGAGTGGACGAATCCACCGCAAACTGCTGCAGCGTGCGGATTTCGTCGGCGCCCATAACGTTAAGCACGGCTCCCAGGCGGTCTTCGCGAAGAAGCTCCTTGACGTTGGTCTTGATCATCGGGCCGGTCACGACCTCCTTGCCGACCGACGGCAGGTTGAGTTGCCCGATCTTCTGCTCGAGGGTCATGCGCCCCATCAACTCGTCTATGAATTTGTCTTCAGCGCTCTTGTTTGCGCAGGACACCACTGCGGCCACGGCCGCTGCCAGGAAAAGGAATCTCTTCATATTTGCAAAGATAACGATTGACACTGTCTTTTAAAGATGATAATAAGCGGGGATTTCCTGCTTTTTTCGGATAAATGTGGCCATGTACACGGGGAGGTAGAGCTTTCCCCCATCGACAGACACATTGTCGTTGCAAAGAATGATCGCTTTGCTTAATCTGTATTCCGTGTTGTCCAGGATATTGGCCAATGCATGGTGAAACTCGTAATTCTTTCCGGACTTGACCTCGATCGGGAGTACGGTTCCGTCGCCAGGTTCGATCACAAAATCAACTTCGCCCTGTTTTTTGCTGTTGAAATAGTGTAGCTGTTCGAAACCTTGTGCAGTAAGCTCCTGTGCCACTGCGTTCTCGTAGATTGCGCCGAAGTTGATGTTTGTCTCTCCGCTCAGGATGCGGAGTTGAATGCCGTTTGCGTATTGATACGCCAGAAGCCCTACGTCATTCTGGAACAGTTTGAACAGATTTCGCTGTTTGTTGAGGAGCAGGGGGATACGTGGCTCCTCGACATTGAATACCGGAATGGCGACGCCGGCTTTCTTCATCCACAGGAAGCTGTTTTCATATTTCTGGAACTTCAGATTCTTGTTCAGTTCCTTCAGGATAAACCGCTTGTTCTTTGCGTTCAGTTCCGAAGGAATCAGATCGAAGATCTCGTCCAGATAGAGTTTTTTCTCCCTGTCGTACTGGGAAATATCTTTCTTGTAAAGATTCAAAACAGCCCGCTGCTGAATGGCTACGCTTTGCAAGTTGTTGGTCTGGATGTATTCCCAGACGGGGGCAGGCATCCCTCCTACAATCAGATACAGCCGGAAAACACGCATCATCTGCTCGTGAACCACAGGGTCTACCGGCATGGTATTCTCAAAGCATTCCCGAATATGTTCGATGAGATTGGGGGCTACGCCCGCCGCCAGGGCAAATTCCTCAAAATCGAGCGGATACATGGTCTTTATGTCCATATACCCAACAGGTTGATCTCTTAAATCCTCCAGTTCCACTCCCAACAGAGAGCCGGTGAGACCATAGCGGTAGCTCCCTTCATCGACAAGGAATTTAATCTGTGTAACGCACTCAGGGCAGCGTTGGACTTCATCAAAGAGAATAAATGTTTCCCCCGGGACAAGCGGCTCGTTCGTGAATGCTGAAAGGCGAATGAGAATATCTTTGGCGCTTTGGACTCCCTGGAAAATTTTCCGGGCTTCAACGTTCTCGATAAAATTGAGCTCCACGAAATGCTTGAACTTTCTCCGGGCAAGCCGGCGAAAAGCGTTCGTCTTTCCCACCTGCCGTGCTCCCGTGAGCATCAGGGCAAGTTTGCTGTTGTCGTAAAATGCGTCAATCTGAGCGTCGATTTTCCTTGTCAGCATGTCAAAA
Organism: Bacteroidales bacterium; assembly: GCA_017614795.1. The sequence goes on along the minus strand of JAGABD010000028.1, from coordinate 12,181 downwards.
TCCGTTTTTCCAAGGCAAATATAGTGCAATTTATCCGTTTTTCCAAGGATATTTTGTTGATTTTTATCCGTTTTTCCAAGTAAAAGAGCGAAAAAAATGTTATATTTGTAAACCGAATAACCAATTAAACCGATACACTATGGGAGCATTTCACGCCTATGACATCCGAGGCATTTACAATGTCGATTTCAACAAGGACGACGCATACAAGGTAGGCTATTTCCTGCCGGAACTGCTCGGCGCCAAGAAGGTGCTGGTGGGACGCGACTGCCGCGTTTCCTCGCAGGAGATTCACGACTATCTTATAAAAGGCATAACCGACGCGGGCGCGGACGTGGACGACATCGGCCTCAGCAGCACGCCGCTGGTGTACTTCGGCACCGCCAACTACGGCTACAAGGCATCGGTGCAGATAACCGCATCGCACAACCCCGCCGAGTACAACGGAATGAAGGTTTCCCGCGAGAACGCGCTTCCCGTGGGCCTCGACACCGGTCTGGGGCAGATAAAGCAGTGGATAGAAGAAGGACGTCCCACTCCCCCCGCGGCAAAGAAGGGCAGCGTGAAGGAGATTGACATCAAGGCGGACTACATCGCCTTCCTTAAGAAATACAAGGGCGACTACGGCAATCTCAAGATCGCCTTCGACCTTTCCAACGGCATGGCCAACCTCTTTGCAAAGGAGGTTTACAGGGGAGAAGACGCCAGCTTCCTCTTCGACGATCTGGACGGCCGCTTCCCCAACCACGAACCCAACCCGCTGATTCCCAAGAACGTGGAGCCTCTTCGCAAGGAAGTGGCGCGCATCGGAGCCGACCTGGGCGTGATTTACGATGGCGACGCCGACCGCGTGATGTTCGTGGACGACAAGTCCCGCTTCGTGGCGCCCGACCTCGTGATAGCCATGATGGCCAAGTACTTCTGCGATGAAAGAGGAGAGAAGAATCCCCGCGTGCTGCAGGAAATCCGTTCCTCCAAGGCTGTGGGCGAATATCTGCAGAAATACGGTGCGGAGGTGCATACCTGGAGGGTCGGACGTGCTTTCGCAGCGCCCAAGCTCCGCGAAATCGACGGCCTCTGGGGCGGCGAACTGGCAGGCCACTACTACTTCAAGGACTTCTTCTATTCGGATTCCGGCATGCTCGCCAGCATAATCGTGCTGCGCATAGTCTCCGCCCTCAAGAAGGCCGGCAAGACCTTCAGCCAGCAGATAGACGAGCTTACCAAATACAAGAATTCCGGCGAGGTCAACTTCCGCGTGGAAGACAAGGCCGGCGCGATGGAGGCCGTGAAGAAGCACTTCGAGACCTCCGAGAAGCCCGATGTGGTGATGGATTTCGACGGCTACCGTCTGGAATTCCCCGACTGGTGGTTCAACATCCGCCCGTCCAACACCGAGCCTTACCTGCGCTTCATCTGCGAGGCGACTTCGGACGAACTCCTGAATAAGAAGGTTGCAGAAACCGCTGAAATAATCGAGAATCAGTTCGGCGGCAAGAGAGCCTAGGCCTTTTTCGCTTTGAAGAAGCGGTTTACGCCCAGCGCGATGGCGCCGTCTCCGGTTACGTTGCAGGCCGGGCCGTAGCCGTCGAGGGCAAGGTAGATTGCCATCAGCAGCGCGGTCATCTCGGGCGTGAAGCCCAGCATCGTTTCAAGGAATCCGACCGATGCCATAAGCACTCCGCTCATCACTCCGGGCGATGCCACCGTGGCCACCGCGAGCACTAAGATGAACTTCAGGAACAGGGGGAAGCTGATGGGCGTTCCCATCATCAGGGCCACCGCCACCGCGGTAGTTGCAAGCTTGATGACCGAGCCGCACATATGCACGTTGGAGCAGAGCGGCACCACGAAGTTGGTGACCTCTTCGCTCACTCCGTTCTTGAGGGTGCACTGCTGGGTGACGGGAATCACCGCTGACGAAGAGCAGATGGAGAAGCCCGTAAGGTACGCGGGCAGCATATTCGCCAGGCACTTGAAGGGGTTCTTGCCAGCGAGCGTTCCCGCAATGAGGTACTGGATGACCAGATAAAGGATGGACAGCACCACGCCGGTCGCTATGACCTTGGCGCCGGAGCCCACCACGAACGCCAGTTTGCCGGCCGCGCTCATCTCCGCCATCATCGTAAAGATATAGTAGGGCATCAGGGGAATGATCGCCCTCTCGATGGTAAGCTTCACCACTTCGCCGAACTCGTTGAACCAGTTGCGAAGCGTGTCTCCCTTTATGTAGATGCAGCAGACGCCTACCATAAATGAAAGGCACAGCGCCGTGAGAATGTCGCAGAGAGGCTTTATCTGCAGGTCGATATAGGGCTTGAAGGCCTTTGTCTCCATCGCTCCGCTGGAAAGATCGCCCACCTGGATGATGTTGGGCAGGAAGGCAGATGCGCTGCCGTATGCGAAGAGGCCGGCGCAGACCGTTGAGAGGTAGGCCACTCCCACAACCACCAGCAGCATCTTCCCGGCACCCTTGCCAAGCCCGTAAATTGCGGGCGTCACAAGTCCCAGCACCAGCAGCGGCACTATGAACTTCAGGATCTGGGCGAAGAGTACGTTGAAAGTTTTGAAAGCGCGTATGAGCCAGTCGGGCAGAAATATTCCGAGCAGGGCGCCTACCGCTATGGCAATCAATACTTTTACAAAGAGGGAAAGCTTAATCTTTTTCATCAGTTTCAGCATTATTTCTCACGAAATGCTAATATACGCATTTTTAGGTTATCTTTGTCATACTATGACTATCTCCTTTAAAAGAATTGCCCTTTGGGCGGCCCTGTCGCTGGTTTGCATCGCTTTGCCGGCGAAGGGCGTAAAGAAGAACGTGCAGCGCTGCGGGCTCGATTATCTCGACGCCAGTTTCGCGCTTTACGACGGCATCCAGAAGCAGCTTCACGCTTTTGCCGAACCCGGTTACCGGGAATTCAAGAGCTCGGCTCTGCTCGCATCTTTCCTCGAAGAAAACGGCTTCAAGGTCGAGAGGGAAGTGGCGGGCATCCCCACCGCTTTCGTCGCTACTTACGGCAGCGGGCACCCGGTCATCGGCGTGATGGCGGAGTACGACGCCCTGCCCGGGCTTTCGCAGGACACTGTATCGTACCGCAAGCCCATCGAGGGCCAATCCTACGGGCACGGATGCGGGCATAATATAATAGGTACCGCGGCGGCGGCTTCGGGCGTTTCCATCTCCCGTTTTCTCAAGGAGAGCGGCATCTCGGGCACCATCAAGGTGTTCGGTTGCCCGGCCGAGGAAGGCGGTGGCGGCAAGGCCTATATGACCAAGGCCGGCTGCTTCGACGGCTGCGACGCGGTGTTCGACTGGCACCCCGCGGCGGTCAACGAAGTGCCCCTCACCTCGGGCGTCGCCAACATCAGCGTGCTTTTCAACTTCTATGGAACCCCAGCGCACGCATCTTCAGGCCCCTGGAAGGGACGCTCCGCTCTCGATGCGGTGGAGGCTTTCGATATGATGATGAATATGATGCGCGAGCATCTGCCCGAAGGCACCAAGGTCCATTATGTCATTACCCACGGCGGAGAGGCTCCCAACGTTGTGCCGGAGTATGCGCAGGTGTATTATTATTTCCGCCATCCAAAGGGCACCGAACTGCAGGATATCCTCTCCCGTGCCATCAAGGCTGCGGAAGGCGCCGCGCTTGGAACGGGCACGAGGATGGAATATGAGATAGTCGCCGGCAATTATGAGAGGTTGATCAACCGCACCCTCGCCGGCCTGATGCTGGACAATCTGAAGAAGGTCGGTGGAGTGCCCCTCGACGAGCGGGAGAAGGCGTTTGTGAACGCGGTGCTGGAGAATTGCGACGCGAAGGACCGGGAGAAGGGACTGAGCGGCTTCCTCACCGTCCGCCAGGACTTCGGCCCCGCAGGGCATAGCGGCGGTTCGAGCGATGTCGGCAACGTGTCGCAGATAGTGCCCGTCGCCCGTCTGCGCGTCGCCACTACCACTACCGGCCTCCATACCTGGCAGCAGACTGCGATAGGGGGGACCACCATCGGCACGAAGTCGCTGCTTAACGTTGCGCGCGTGTTCTATCTGACCGCCTTGCAGTTGTATACGGATCACGCCAAGGTGAAGGCCATCCACGACGAATTCGAGTCGGTCCAGGGCCCCAATCCGGTTTACGTCCCGTTGATGGGCGACCGAAAGCCGCCGCTGGACTACAGACTGTAATAACTGCCCTTATATTAATTTGTTACAATGACGTTTTTGTTGTAAAAGTTTCGTATATTGCGGAGGTTTTAATTCTCGTATTATGAAAAGATTTCTCAGCGTTTTGGCAATAGCCGCGCTTTTCGCCCTGGCTTCCTGCAGCGGCGACGACGGCGGCAACAGCGGCACAAGCGAGAGCACTGCCATCAAGGGTACGCCCGGTTCTTTCGGAATCGACGCCACCGGCAGTTTCACCGGAGGCTCTGCGTTCTATTATTCTTCGCGCGGTATGGTCAACTTCCTCCTTTGCGAGGGCGATGCGAAGAACTGGAACGACGCTCTTAAGAAACCCCATCTCGAAATCCATATCCTTCAGGGGTTGATATTGAAAGATGTCACGCAAGTATCTGCGTCGAACTACATCGATGTCAATGATCCCAGCTATGCCAATGTCGAGTGCCCCGTGTCAGTACGCTGGGCCCCCGGCAACGGAATGACCTTCGTCAACAAGTACAGCTACACCGGCGCTGCGAATATGTACAAGTTCGATACGGGCAGCCTGTCGGTTGCCAAGGGGCCGATGAGCGGGATGTACACGATAGCCTTCCTCGGCAATGGCAAGGATAAGGATAACAAGACTTGGGACGCCAATTGGGGATATGGCGGGCAGTTTACGCATAAGTAATCGATTATGAAAAAGATAGTATTAACTCTTTCGTTTATGATGTGCGCGACGCTCGCTTTCGCGCAGGTCGACTTCAGCCAGCTTCGTTACGGTGTCCGCGCAGGTTTTGGCGGTGGTATGGTGGATGTCAAGCTCGAAGATGACGACAATGAGTCCCAGAACGGATTCCAGTACTTTATCGGCGCGGCCGTAGAGCTGCCCGTTTGGAAGTTCATCCGGGTGACCGGAGAGATTTATTTCGAGCATACGGGTGTTTCCGACCACATCAAGTCCATGCGTATGACAGGCGCTACCGCAGGCGATGCTACCATATTCACCGATGTCACGACGAAATACCCCTTGAACTATATCCATATTCCTATTATGGCCAGGGCCTGTTTCGTGAAGGATTTCATCTTTGTCGAGACCGGTCCGCAGATCGGATTCCTGGTGGGGAATGTGAAGACTCATACCGAGGGGACTATTACAACCAAGCCCAACTCCCCGATGTTCCCCAGTCAGGTTCAGAAGATTAACGAGGACAACGACAATCCCGACCACATCAAGAGGACCCACGCAGGCTGGGTTCTCGGTTGGGGCGGCAACTTCGGCAGTGCGAGGCAGTTCTCCGCAGGCATCCGCATCTGCTTCGGCCTCAACGACCTCCAGGATCCCGACTACAAGATCGACGGCTGCCGCGTCACCCACTCCGACGTCCAGCTCAGCATGCGCTATTGGTTTTAGCGCCGCCTTTCCCTCCGCGTCAGGCAAAGGGCGGCCCAGAGTCCCACAAGGGGATCTCTAGTCCGCATTGCCTTCCTCGCTAGGCCCTCGCACGGCGGCTCCTTCCCACCGTCATCTCCGACCTGATTGGCATTCTCGTTATTTCTGGTTTTATGTAAAGGGTGGAGGCACTACTTATGATTCTAGGAGGTCTCGCTATTCTATCTATTTTGATAATTGCAGCCATTTAAAGCACGGTTTTCTATTTGGATTCTTGTTTAAATAGACAATATGAGGAGATTATTACTATCATTTCTATTGTTCATTACTGTGGTTCCTCTTGGTTTAAGCCAGCCACTAACCCATTATACAGCATCGTTTAGAATTAGTGCTGCTCAAGTGGACGCAATTAGTGGAAAATTGAACGATTATTTGGTCAATGTTGGCAGTTTGATCAAACTCGACGATTCCGGGAGGCTATATGGAACGCTTTTCAGTTTTATCGGAACACGCGACTGGCGTGCGCCAAGTAAGACGGTTTATGATTTAGATTACTTTTTACGTTACGCTATTTCAGGCAGAAAAATTACTTTGGATTTCTACATTACGGGCGGCACGACACACACTATTATTTGTGATAACGCACAACAAGAAACCTCAAGAAAGATAACAATAGCAGAATTACCAGAATCTCTTACTTCAGATTTTCAGTATTTTGCCGACCAGGTCGCGAAGCAGGCCAACTTCTTTATTGAGAATAATTCCGGCAGATTCCCGAGAGGCCCGCACTATCCATACTTCTATACAATGCCTTACGTGTACGAATCTTCGGGGGCCCTCATCTCATACTACAAAATTATTCAGTCAGAAAAGAATCTCAATAAACTAGATATATACAAGCGTATACAAGAGTTCTGTTCTCTGGGTAACGCTGTTATACAAAGAGATGATTCTGATGATTATAAGATACTAGCAAAGGGCGTTAGAAAAGAGTGTTATTGGCGTGACGAACGCCCAATTGAATTTGTATTTGGCTTCATTCTAAATGTCGAATGCAGGGATGGGAGAGCAAAGGTCGTTATCTCCTTATCCAGAGAAGGGAACTTGTACTATGAAGACCGGCTCTCCAAGGCAGAAAACCAAGTATCTCGCTTATTCGACCAGATTCAGAAGTCCGTTGACAAGGGGAACTCTTCTTTAGATTCACTTAAAGATTGGTAATTCAGTCTATTTCATCAATATTGTTAAGATACACAATGAAGCGCTTATTGTTATACATCATTCTATTACTTGCTTCTTTCTCTTGAGCAAAAGAGAAAACAGAAGAGTTTGCACTTGTTGGAAAGTGGGGCATCGTATCTGTGACATACACGAATCACGATGGCACAGTAAACAGATTCCCAGAACTATATGGGGACTATTATTGTACTCTTCAATTCAAAGCAGAGGGGACACTAATCAGATACTCTTCAGCTGGCGACAAAATCGAGTATGGAGATTATGTTTACAATGACGCGACAAGGGAATTAGAGTATAAGTTTGACGGTAACAAAAAGTATATACCGGCCATTATCAATGTTAATGCAGCAAGAGATATCACAATTACTTCAGATTATGGCTCTTCTATCGGGCGGCAAATTGAGCATGCGAAAAAGATTAATTAACAAAATAGATATTTGACAATATGAAAAGAACTATTGTTAACATTGGAGCAATCTTGGCAGCATTTCTCATAGGTATAACCATTAATAATGCATGCGCCAAAGACTCAGACAGCGAACAGCGAGAACTGATATCTGAACTTCGACAAGAAATCAACGCTCTCAAACAACGGGTTGCGAGACTTGAACGCCAATCTAGCAGTTCTGGCGCGTCTGGAGAATTTAAGGTAGGCGAACTGTATTTCAACAGAGGAGGGCAAGTGACGAACCGCCGTTTGAGAAGTGAATACAATTACCAAAACGAAGAGATGAACGGTGTTTATACATATAATTATGACTCCTACGGAAGGTATACCGGTTACACATACTCAGGAGCATCTGGCAGCGACCAGTATGAATATGTGTATGATGGGAAAAAACGAAGAGATAATCGCGGCGAGTACGAAATAGTTGATTACTACGAGTAACCACAATCGCCATACTATTAGTAAAATGCTTTTCTTTCACTCTTGTAATATCTGGAGTTAAATTGTTGGAGAAAATCCTTATTTTGCATCGGATTCATCAAAGAGAATTCGCGTAAGGGGCGCTTAACCGTTTGAAAAGCAATATTTTAAACGATGCCTTCTATGCCGTTTTCGGGGTAGAAGGAATCGCTTTATTCGCTGATACTCAATCACTTGCCCGCCAGCCTTAATCTGCCCATTCGGTGCCGTTCATCGAAACCATTACCTTTTGGGTGGTCCCAACCTCTTTAAATAATCGAGGTTAGGATCATTTTGGGCCGTTTTTGTGCTCAACCTCACTTATTTTGCGAGGTTGGGATCACTTTGAACCATTCGCCCACCTTAATCTGCTCATTCATTGCACCGCCGCCGGAATGGGGCGTCTCCGGCGGCTACCGCCGGGCACTGCGGGGAGCAACACTCCCCGGGGGGCTCTCCTCGCGCCGGCTGTTGCTATATGCCGTGGCACTTAAAGCGTTGATTGATAATGATTTATTGATTCCTTCTACCCAGAAATTGGTGTAGAAGAATTGCGTAACTCGTTGAGGGATAAGACGTTGGCTGTCACGCGGCAGGGGGCGTATAAAAAAGAAAAGTCGCCGGTGATGGCGACTTTTTTGCTCCCCTTCTAGGACTTGAACCTAGGACCCCCTGATTAACAGTCAGGTGCTCTAACCAACTGAGCTAAAGAGGACTGTATCGCAAGATGCGGTCTTGCGGACTGCAAAGGTAGTATAAAAACTTAATTGTGCAAAATTTTTCTGCTTTTTTGTTTATCTTTGTACGATACAGTTAAAAACACGCAATGGATATAGGGCTGCTTTCCAAGATGCTGCACGAACTGCTTCTGGGCAACGACAAAGTCGGTCTGCCCGGGATGGGTTCGTTCATCGCCGAGCTGGTTCCCGCAACATTCACCGACAAGGGGTACGCGATCAATCCTCCGTACCGCCGCGTGGTGTTCCTTCCGGGTCCCGGTGACGACGGCCTGCTGGCCGCGCATCTTGCGAGAATAGCCGGAATAAGCGAAGCTCAGGCCCTGGAAGTCCTCCAGAAGTATCTTGCCGAGCTCAAGGCCGAACTCATCGACCGCAAGACCGTGGTGTTCCCGGGACTCGGCCGTCTTCGTGCCACAAGGCAGAACAATTTCTTCTTCATCTGCGACGAGGACCTCGACATCTATCCCGAGGGCTTCGGCCTGCAGAGCGTGTCGCTGAAATCCCACACCGAGGCGCTGCCCGTGTTCGACGGTCCCGAGGGGGAGACCGCGACTATTGTCTCCGATCCCGAAATCCCGCTGGTCGACGCTCCCGCCGACCTCCCTGCGTCCGACGAACCCATCCCGGCGGTCGAACCCGTCGTGGAACCGGCGGTCGAACCCGTCGTCGAGCCGGCCCCCGAGCCCGTCGTAGAACCTACGCCCGAACCGGCAGTTGAACCGGTTCCTGCTCCCGAAGCGCCAGCCGGAGCCCCCGCCGAAGCCCCGGTCGGAAAACCCGCCAAACCCAAACACCCCGGCAGATTCAAGAAGATTCTCGGCCGCATTTTGGTGACGATCCTGGTGCTGGCGGCTGTGGCTGCTGTGGCCCTTGCGACCTTCCTGATTCTGGTTCAGGCCGCGCCCGACTTCATCGACAGCATTCTCTACACTCCGGAAGAACTCCGGATCATAAACTGGTAAGCCGATGTTCGAACTGGTTTACCCTCTGGAACCCGCGCCAATGCTTGGCGAATCGGCCTTTGCCCCCGGCAAACACTCTGCCGGCAAGGTGAACGAATGCCTCCCGGTCGTGGATACCGCAGGTGCGGTCATCGGCAGGGCGTGGCGCAGCCTCTGCCATCAGGCGGAGCCCGGACGCGAAAAACTTCTGCACCCGGTGGTGCATCTCCACATAATCGACAGGTTCTCCCGCATCTATCTGCAGAAACGCTCGATGGAGAAGGACCTCTGCCCCGGCCTCTGGGATACGGCGGTCGGAGGACACGTCACCTACGGCGAGGGCCTGCGGGAGTCTCTCTTCCGTGAAGCGAGCGAAGAACTCGGATTCCGCGACTTCAACCCCCTGCTTCTGCGCAGGTACGTATGGGAAAGCGAGGTCGAAAGGGAACTCGTGTGCGTCTTCGCGACCATCAGCTCCAAAACCCCTGATCCCGACAATGCCGAGGTGACCGAAGGCCGCTTCTGGACGGTGCAGGAAATCGACGATGCGATAGGCAAGGGCGTCCTGACCCCGCAGTTCGAGCAGGAATACGCCGAAATAAAGAACGAACTTCTCGCACTTCTCTGATGGCGGACATCGCAAAATTCATAAAGGACCAGTTGTCGGTGTGGCCTCTCGCCGCCCGGAACTTCCGTTCCATTAAGGCCGCTCGCCAGCGCGAATTCATAATCGGAGGCCTGCCGGTAATAGTGCAGCACAACCCCTGCCGCATTGCATCCAGCACGGCCCGGACCGACCCCAAGACCCTGGCCGAAAGGCCCTGCTTCCTCTGCGTCGAGCATCGCCCCAAGGAGCAGTTCCATCTGAAATACGAAGGCAAGAAAGACCGCCTCTACAATATCCAGATCAATCCCTATCCGATCTTCCGGGACCATCTGGTGGTGGTTCGCGACACCCATCTGCCGCAGACCATCTGGCACCATTTCCCGGATATGCTGCTGTTCACCAAGATGTACCAGGACTACGCCGTGTACTACAACGGCCCGTTCAGCGGCGCATCGGCTCCGGACCATCTGCATTTCCAGGCCTGCCACACCGACGTTCTGCCTCTGCAGAAGGCGGCGGACGCGTTCCTCGACACCGCGTCGGGCGAACTCGAGAGCGTGCAGGACGCGCATCTCTACAAGTTCAACGGCTTCACCCGCGGCGTCTACGCGCTCAAAAGCACCACGCAGAAGTCGATGGCAAAGCTCTTCTACCGCCTGCTGGAGTGTTCTCCGAGGGTGGAAGGGGAGAGCGAGCCACGCTTCAACCTGGTGAGCTGGTACAAGGGCGGGGAGTTCCGCACGGTCGTGGTGCTGCGCTCGAACCTCCGTTCGCACCATTATTACGCCGAGGGAGAAGAGCATCTGACGATGAGCCCGGGCGCCGCCGACATGGCGGGATTCTTCGTGGCTCCGAAGGAGGAGGACCTCGACAAACTCACCGCGGAGATGCTGGAGAGGATGGTGGAGGAAGTGTCCATCAGCGAAGAGGACGATGCCCGCGTGGTATGGCGCCTCACCCGCACCCAGCCCAAGATAGACGTGGGCGTGATGGCCGCCAAGGAGATAGTTTTCGAGATAATCTCCGACGGCGCCGGCCCGCAGCGGGTTTCCTGGTGCGACGGCCGAATCAACTACAACGGCACCCTCTACGACGAACTCACTTTCGAGGCGGTGACCCGCTCCACGCTGTTTTCGGAGCCCACTTTCATACTTCACGACTTCGTGATAGGCATCGATTTCCACTGGGAGCGCAAGCTCGTGCGCAAGTTCGCCGGGCGCCTGCGTTTCGTGGTGGAAGGCGACAAGATACGCGCAATAAACCGCATCGGCGTCGAGGATTACCTGCTGAGCGTAATCTCCTCGGAGATGCACTCAGACGCCCCGCTGGAGTTCCTCAAGGCGCACGCGATAATCTCCCGCTCGTGGCTTATGTCCAATCTGGGCAGCCACGAGGGATTCGACGTATGCGCCGACGACCACTGCCAGCGCTACCAGGGCATCGGCCCGGACATCAGCCAGAACGCCCGCGACGCCGTCGACCTCACCTGGGGCAAGGTCCTCAAGTACGACGGCAAGATATGCGACGCCCGCTACTCCAAATGCTGCGGCGGCACCATGGAACTCTACAGCACCTGCTGGGAGGACCGCGACTATCCCTATCTGCAGGCCCTTCCCGACACGCCGAAAGGCGGGGGAGACCCTTACTGCAAAACCGCCGACAAGAGCATCCTCGCAAAGGTTCTCAACGACTACGACCTCCAGACCGAAGATTTCTTCGAATGGACGGTGGAATATTCCCGCGACGAACTTTCGGCCCTCGTGAAAGAGCGCACGGGCATCGATTTCGGCAGCATCAGGGAACTCGAGGCGGTGGAGAGAGGCCCTTCCGGGCGGATCAAATACCTTCGCATCACCGGCGACAAGCGCTCCGAAGTCATCGGCAAGGAACTCGCCATCCGCCACGCGCTCAGCACCAGCCATCTGAAGAGTTCCGCCTTCGAGGTGGAATGGAAGGGCGACAGGTGCATCCTCCACGGCAAAGGATGGGGGCACGGCGTGGGTCTCTGCCAGATAGGAGCTGCAGTAATGGCGGAGAAGGGCTGCAGCTGCGAAGAGATTCTCTCCCACTATTATCCCGGCTCGTATGAAGAATAATCCCTGGGCCTGGGTGCCGACACTCTATTTTGCCGAAGGCATACCTTATTTCATCGTCAATGTGATTTCCGTGACGATGTTCAAGCGCCTCGGGAT
>JAGABD010000027.1 GCA_017614795.1 Bacteroidales bacterium | reverse complement strand
TGGAACTCTTCACGCTTCATCTCGTGCATCGGGATGCGCTTGATGATGCCGGCATTGTTCACGAGGATGTCGATCTGGCCCACTTCCTCGTGGATCCTCTCCACGAGGGCCTTGACCGCCACTTCGTCGGTGACGTCGCAAACGTATCCGTACACGTTCTTGATGCCCGCTTCCTTGTAGTTCGCGAGGCCGCGCTCAAGTGCGGCGTCGTTGATGTCGTTGAAGATGATGTTCTTGATGCCTGCGGCTACGAAAGCCTTGGCGATGTTGAAACCGATGCCGTAGGAAGCGCCGGTAATCCAGGCATTTTTGCCTTCGAGAGAGAATGGATTGTTGGCCATAGATATAAGTGATTAATAGTTTTTCCTAAAACGCAAATATACACTTTTTTCATTAAATTTGTAAACTGAACATAAACGATAACCACTAATGAAAAAGAACCTGATAATAGCGCTGATGGCGTCCCTCGCCCTGTGCGGATGCGGGAAGAAAACCGTAGTCGACACCCACGACATGGCAATGGCCGTGGCGGACAGGGGGCTGGGAATTATCGACCTCGGCAGCTATTCCGGAACCTGCCTTTACAGCGGCATGGCCGACGTGATGATGGCAAGCGGGCTGAAGGAGGATGAAGAGAAACTCCTTTCCTATATCGACCGCCTGCTGAGCGGCGACATCCCCATACCGTCCTGGAGCAATTTCATATGCTACAACATCGGCGGCCAGACGACGTCGTTCCTGGCGTACAAGGGGTGGGAGAAGTACAAAGATATTGTCGCGGCGACAGCTGCCGATATGTGGGAGAACCAGTATCGCACCACCGACAACCTGATGACCGGCAACAGGACTCAGGCCCGTTTCAAAGACGGCGCGTGGATCGACTGCGCATTTGCGGTTTCCACTTTCTACCTGTACGCCGGCCTCAGCACGGGCAATCGGGATTATGTCGACTACGCCGCATACTATACTTTGAAGATGCACGAGATATTCTTCGACGCGTCCTCCGGGATGGTGTTCCAGGCCCGCGCCTGCGGCAAACTGGAAGAAGGCGAAATCTCGCAGGACAACTGGGCCCGCGGCGAAGGATGGCTTTCGATGGCGCTGGTGGCGCTGCTCCGCGATTATCCCGCCGACGGGCAGTACCGCGCTCAGATAGAGGAGGTCGCGAAACAGCATTATACCTCTGCCCTCAAGTATCAGGACAAGAACGGAATGTGGCATCAGGAACTGACCAACCCGGACTCCTACGTGGAGACATCAGGCAGCGCCCTCCTCATCGCCGGCATAGGCCAGGCGATAGAGTCGGGAATTTTGCCGCAGGGCAAAATGAAGGCCTTCAAGAAAGGCCTCCGCGGCCTGATGGCATACGTCGACGCTGACGGTTCCGTAGGACATACCTGCACGGGAACCCTCGCCCCCGGCTACGCCCGCAAGGTGGATTATGAAATCCGCCACTACTACTATAACGAGGTGCATGGTTTCGGCCCCGTGGTGCTTGCGCTCGGTCAGGCTCTCAGACTGGGAGTCGACAAGTTCGAGATCAAAGGCCATCCCGGGTCGAAGAACGACCTCGACCGTCCCCGCGCATACGTGAAGTACGCCGACACCCGCAAGGGCGACATCGCCTGGGAGAACGCCTACTCGGCGTACAGGGTGTATTCCCTCGACGTGCCTGAGAAGAGCCAAGCTCTCAGCGGAGTCGATATGTGGCCCAAGGACGTGGACTACTCCATTATAGATAAATGGTACGCTAACGAGGCCGCAGGCAAGAGCTATCACATCGACCACGGCGAAGGCTGCGACTTCTACGCAATGGGTGCCGGCCGCGGAATCGGCGGCACGGGCGTGTGGGCAGACGGTAAACTCTGGACGTCGCGAAATTATGCTTCTTACGAAATCCTGGAGAATAATCCGGAACATGCGGCATTCAAGCTTGGATATGAACCTTACCAGGCCGGAGAAGTGACCATCAGCGAGAGCAAGTTGATAGAAGTCGTGCCATTCTCTTTCTGCTACAAGGTGACCGCTACCCTTACGAGTTCCGACGGCAGCGACATCATTTATGCCGCCGGTCTTACCAACTTCGGCAAGGCGGAGGTCTGCCGGGATGCCGAAAAGGCAATGCTCTTCCTCGACGAGCATCTTCAGGTAAGCGATTCCACCGTTCTCAAAAACGGCACCTTCGAGTATGAGACCGATCCGGAAATCAGTTCTCTGCTCTTCGTCGACCCGGCTGTGCTCGAGGGCTTCGAGACTTATGGCAAGGACGAGTTGGTTCTTATGCGCGTGCCCAGCGGCGCGAGCGTGACCTTCTATGCCGGAGCGGTATGGGGCCAGCAGAGAGTATGGGGCCATTCGGCCGCCAACGGCGATTATCTCGTCAAGAAGAGGCTGGGCGGAATGTCCTGGGAGAACTGTAACGAAATATATAAATAATACATAGGATTATGAAAATCAAAGCATTGTTCATCGGCATAGCCTTGATGGCGACCGCCCTTACCGCCGGTGCCCAGAGCTGGGGTATCGAGGCGTCACCCGAATACATCCGCGCAATCACTGCCAAGTGGCAGGGCGAGCGTTTCGAGAACGGACGTCCCAAGGTGTCCGACAATCTCATCGAGCGCCTCAAGAAGATTGCCATCGAAGAGGCCTGGGCGGAGCTTATGAAGCTCGGCTACCAGAACCAGTACGAAGGCGACTGGACTCTTCTGCACGATACCGAGGATGCGGTTTGCGCAGGACGCGTCGTCACCGCGCAGTTCATCCCCATGCGTCCCGACCTCGAGGACGCCATCATCGCCAAGGGCAAGGAGGAAGGCCGCGCCTGGGAGCAGAAACGCACCGTTTCCTGGGTTATCAGCACCCTCGTTAAGGGCGACGTCTACGTGACCGACACCTACAACAAGGAGTGGCTCGGGACTGCCATCGGCTCCAACCTCGGAACCGGCGTGTACAACGCCACGGGCAACCCGATGATCACCTACGGCCACATCCGCGACATCCAGCGCCTGCAGCCTATCGAGGGATTCAACGTATGGTGCAAGGGCTTCGACCCTTCGTATATGCGCCAGACTATGCTTCTCCACTACAACTATCCCACCCGCATCGGCAAGGCGATCGTGCTTCCCGGCGACGTGGTGCTTGCAAAGCGCGGCGGAGTCATCTTCATACCTCCGCACCTCGTGGAGCATATCGTGGTGACTGCCGAATTCACCGGCCTCACGGATGAATTCGCCGAGGAAATGGTGAAGAAGGGCATTTACACTGCGGGCGACATCGACAGCGTCTGGACCGAAGAAATCAACAAGCGCTTCGTCCAGTGGGTGCGCAACTACAAGGGCACCCTTCCGATGACGAAGGACGAGCTCGAGAGGTATCTCAAAGAAAGGAACTTCTAGCCAATGACATTCCTGATGATTATCGAGCTGCTGGTGGTGCTGGCCGCGCTTTACGTCGGCTCGCGCTACGGCAGTCTCGCCCTCGGGGCCATCTCCGGAATAGGCCTCGCCATACTGGTCTTCGGTTTCGGTCTCAAGCCCGGGACCCCGCCGACCGATGTCATCTACATCATAATAGCGGCGGTTACCTGCGCCGGCACCCTTCAGGCTTCCGGCGGTATGGACTGGATGATCCAGGTTGCGGAACGGATGCTCCGAAAGCATCCCGACCACATCACTTTCCTCGCGCCTCTGACCACATTCTTCCTGACGGTGCTGGTAGGCACGGGGCATGTGGTATACACCATTATGCCCATCATCTGCGACATCGCGCTCAAGAAGAACATCCGCCCCGAAAGGCCCTGCGGCGTGGCTTCCATAGCATCCCAGGTGGGCATCACCTGTTCGCCCATCGCGGCGGCGGTGGTGGCTTTCGTCACCATCTCCAACGCCAACGGCTATATGGTTTCCATCCCCCAGGTGCTTATGGTCACGCTGCCCGCGAGCATCATCGGCCTGCTTTGCGCTTCCGCGGCATCCTACCGCCGCGGCAAGGACCTTGACAAGGATCCGGCTTTCCAGGCGCGCCTGAAGGATCCCGAGACGTATAACTATATGTACGGCAGTTCGGCGACCACCCTCGACAGGGAGATCACGCGCGAGGCGAAGGCGTCCGTTTTCATCTTCCTCGGAGCCCTGCTGGTGATAGTGTGCTTCGCATTTATGCAGATGATAAAGGTCGGCGGAGAACCCCTTGCGCAGTACCTGAAGATCCCCAAGATGAACATCGTCATCCAGATAATAATGCTCACCGCCGCGGCCGCGAACATAATGTTCTGCAAGGCCCAGCCCAAGAAGGCCGTGGGCGGCGCCGTGTGGCAGAGCGGAATGGTGGCGGTGGTTGCGATTTACGGCATCGCCTGGCTGGCGGACACATATTTCTCCAATTATATGGGAGAGATGAAGGAGATGCTTGGCGGCGTGGTGGAAAGCGCCCCCTGGGCCATTGCGCTGGTGTTCTTCGCAGTGTCGGTGCTCATCAACTCGCAGGGCGCCGTAGTGGTGGCGATGCTCCCTCTGGCCTATCAGCTTGGAATCGCCGGGCCGGTGCTCCTGGGAGTGATGCCGAGCGTTTACGGCTATTTCTTCATCCCCAACTATCCTTCCGACATCGCGACGGTCAATTTCGACCGCTCGGGCACCACGGTCATCGGCAAGTATCTGCTGAACCATTCGTTCATGATGCCGGGATTTGTCAGCGTGGCGGTGGCCACAGTCGTGGGCTACCTCATCACCTGCGTGCTGTTCCCGGGGTATTTCGCCGCTTTTGCAGGATAGCTTATGGCACCGCTTGTCGCACGCCCCGGAATGGTTCTTTCCCGGAATATCGATGATTATCCGGAGGGGATTGTCATACCCGTGGACAAGCCGTACCGATGGACTTCGGCCGATGTCATCCGCAAGGTCAAGTGGATGGCGATCAAGCATTTCGGAAAGAAGAACCTGAAGGTCGGCCACGCCGGCACCCTGGACCCTCTTGCGACGGGCGTGCTTCTGGTTTGTATAGGCAAGGCGACCAAACTGGCGGACGAGTACCAGGCGCATCCCAAGGAGTATGTGGCTGGGGTGTCCTTCGGGGCGACAACCGCTTCCTACGACCTTGAGAAGGAAATAGATGCGACGTTTCCGCTGGACGGCGTCAGCGAGGAGGCCCTTCGTGCCGTGCTCGCCAAGTTCGTCGGCGAACAGGAGCAGGTGGCGCCGCTTTTCAGCGCCAAGAGCGTCGACGGCAAGCGCGTCTACGAGATTGCGCGCGCCCTCTACAAGGCCGGCAAACCCGTCGACAGCGACATCCTCAAAGCCAACAGAATTACAGTCTACGGTTTAGAATTATTGTCGTTTGACGAATCCCTCCCGCGTCGGGCAAAGGGCAGCCCGGAGTCCCACAAGGGGAGCTCCAGTCTGCATTGCCCTCCCGAAAGGCCGGCGCAATCTCCTAACAATAGAATAAATGTCGCCTCCACAGAGGGCCATACGCTGCTGAAGGCGGAGATTCGCGTGGAGTGCAGCAAGGGGACGTACATCCGGGCGCTGGCCCGCGACCTTGGCGAGGCGTTGGGAAGCGGCGCATTCCTGCACAGCCTGCGGCGTACGAAAACGGGCCCCTTCCGTGTGGAAGAAGCCCTTGGTCTCGAGGAAGTTACAGCACTTCTCTAATTTGACGGAGCAAATACGTAGTTCCGTGCCACAGCGTTGGCGCGGTAGTGCGGCGCGTACAGGCATTCGATTACGGGTACCGCCGACTGGAATTCGCCGGCCCGCACGACAAAGAAGTCTTCGCTCACGGTAATTTTTTCTTCCGGATAGCACTCGTACCAGCGTTCGATGCATCCCGGGGTAACGCTGCGGTAGTAGCCCCAGTTCCAGCCAGACACCTGGTTCACGGGCTGCAGTCCGGCCGGCACCGGCAGGCTCACCTTCACGAAACTGCGGTTTTCTTCGCTGGACAGTTGCCAGCTGAGGGTAACCTTGTCGCCAATCTTGGCGGCTGAAATACCCGTCGCCGTAATCGCCATCCCGTTCCCCGCGGCCTTGATTTCCGCGAAAGGCTTGGTGTAACTGCCGGACAGCGCCATCACGCGGGTGTCGAGCACGGCCTGCGAGGCCTCCGTCACACAGGCGATCGCGCCGACGAACGCCGGGTCGCTCTCCCAGTGCTGGGTTTCTTTCTGCAGCATTATCCAAAGGCGGATGCCGTCGGCCTTGTCGTTCTTGCCGCAAGCTGCGAGCAGATTGCAGATGAGGGTGTGCGCATAGAGTTCGCTGCCCATAAGGCCCCTCCAGGGCATTACCGCGTTGGGGTAGTAGATGCCGCCGTGCCTGTGAGGCTGGGCGTATTGCAGAAGAGAAGCGAGGTCCGCGTCGAGCGAGCGCTTCATCTTCTTTGCGGCCGCGAGTTTGATGCCCATCTTCTTTGCCAGCGCGATGCCTTCGGGCGAGCCGGAGAGATTCTTCAGCGTCAGCATTCTTCTCGCCTTCGCGAGGATGGCGCCGTTAAGCCCGCGTTCCTTCTTGGGAATCAGATATTTGCGCGCGGCCTTGCGGAAAGATGCGTCCGTCTTGGCCTTGAACGG
The DNA here is from genome assembly GCA_017614795.1 of Bacteroidales bacterium. The sequence continues at coordinate 8,807 of JAGABD010000027.1, read as the reverse complement.
AATGCCGGGGAAGAGGCTGCGCAGGTGGAGATATTCTTCCATGCTGAGGCCTCGGTACCACCAGGCGCGCTTGAGCGACTCGTCCCTGTTGAAATATGCTTTGTCAACGTACTGCAGTGCGCTCGCCTCATCTATGATGCCAAGCCCCTTGAGACTCTGGAGAAGAAATGCCGTGACCTGAAGCGAGGATTCCATCCCGGCGAACCAGGCATAGCCGCCGTCGTCGCACTTGCAGGCCAGAAGTTTTGCCTTCGTGCCAGACTCGTCGAATGCGGGTTCTTGCCCGAGTTTTTGGCAGATGGAGTATGCCTGGAGTGCTTTTGCCAGCGCTATCGCATTGTCGCAGCGAGGTTCGAGTTCCTTCGGAACGGCCTCTTTTATCATATCGAGAATGGAGATTTCCTTTAGTTCGGCCTGACTGCCCGGGATGTTGACGAAAGCATCGCGAAGGGCCTTTTCCGTAGCTGCCCTGTCCGCTCCTGCCAGCAGCACCGCGCTGTGCGCTTCGGTGATGGTCTGGTATGGCTGCAGGATGGGAACGGTTACGAAAATGGCGTCGGCGGCGCCCTTCACGTCATTGCCGACTTGATCGGCAATCTCAGGGCGGAATGTCGCCTTTATGCCAAGGTTCTTCACCCCGACAGGCACCTCGAAGGTCTCGTCGCTGCCGGCATTGCCGCCTGCAGGGACGCTGATGCTGCGGCTGACTCTGTGAAGCGCTTTGCCGCTGCGATACTCGCCGTCGAAGAAATCGATGCTGAGAGTGCCCGCGACCTCGTTTTCCGTGCTGTTCGCGAGGGCGACCCGTGTCACGTAACGGTCGCCTTCATAGAGGAACTGCGGCAGCGCGAGGCTCACCTTAACCGGCAGGGTGACTTTCATTTCGCGCCTAAGGCTTGCGCTGCGCATTGTCTTGTCGTGGGCGAAAAGCTGCACCCAGAAGGTCGAGAGCTTGTCGGCGTTGGTGAACTTGAACTCGATGTTGCCGTCCTTGTCGCTGATAAGGGCCGGGACCCAGGCGATGGTGGTGGCGAAATCTTCGCGGACAAGCACTTCGGCTTCCTGTTCCTGTACCGCCGCGGGAGCGGCGTCCATCGTGGCGGCATCTTCGGCGACAGCCATCTCCAAGTTGGCATTTACGCCCATAGCGGACTTCGCCATCGCGGTCCTAACCTTATAGAATACCGTCTGCCTGCTGTCATTGGAGCCGGGCTCGTTGGTGTATCGGACGCCCGGCAGGGGAGCGGGAGAAGGCAGAAGCTGGTGCCATGCATTCGGCGCGAAGCGTTCGGTCGCCTTGTCGAAGATGACGGCGGTGCATTCCGCGTCCGGGCCTGTCTTGATGCCGAAGCTGTACTGCTGTCCGGGCAGGGTGGTGTCGAGGAAGCGCGTGAACTCCAGAGGGAGGTCCCAGCGGTCGGTGGGGCGTCTGCGGGAGATAGTCTTGCTGTAGCACTTCTTGTTCTGGAAGTAGGTGACGCCGAGGCTCACCGCATCGGGCCAGGAGGCTTCGTAATTGAAGCGAAGCTCGGTCGCAGCGAGGTGCCCGATCGGGTCGGGCATGACGGGGGAGATACCCTTTGCCAGCAGGACATCTCCGCTGCCGTGGACTTCGTACACCATCCAAACGGGCTTGTCGCCGGCGACCACCTTGAGCGCGAGGCCGTCTCCGCCCAAATCCTCGAAATAATACTCCGTGGGCACCTTGGGCTCCGGCTTTTTGCTGACGCTTCCGCCTTTGCTGAATTCCTGGGTCTCGCCGCTGGCGTCGCTCAGTTTCAGCCTCACGCTATACCATATGTAATCGTACTCGGAAGGCACCGGAATCTCGAGATTGAAACTTCCGTCGGCCTTGATTTCGGCCTTGCCCATATCCTTTTCTTCGCCGTTGAGGGTATAGCTCCAGGTGGCGTCTGCACCCGCGAGGCTGTGCCCCGAATATGCCGCGGCCTTGCCGCTCACGCATATCTTGTCCAGCGGAAGCCACTGCTCGGGCTGCTTGTCGAAAACGACGTCGAAGGTAGGCAGGACGAAGTCGTCCACCAGCACCGAGGTCGAAGCCACGGTATGGTGAACTTCATCTTCTATGTAGAGACGGTACCAGCCGTTCTTCTGCGTGCGGGTGAGCGTGAACGGTCCGCCGAAGCCGCCGAATTCGCCCGTGGTCTTGTCGAGGGTGCCGAGCAAGTTGCCTTCGGTGTCTTTCAGCACAGCCCTGTATTTTTCGCCCTTGGAGGCCTTTGCGTAGCTGTATTTTCCGTAATAGACTATAGCCTTGAAGCGGAGGGTTTCGCCGGGATTGTAGGCGCGGCGGTCGGTGAAAATTTCGCAGTGGCGCAGGGTGGGATCGTCTTCGACTCCGGCCTTGTAGTTGGTACGCAGCGCAATGGTGCGGCACGAGCGCACTGTTCCGTTTTCGCCGGCGCAGAGCAGCCTGACATAATGCAGGTCGTGTTTTTTGCCCTTGCCCGCAAGATCCAGAAGTTCCTTGGGAAGGGGAGTGAAGCCGTCCAGGGCGATGCCCTCGAAACGCTTTACGGTTTCCTTGTTCCGGACGAGTTCGATGTCCGCTTTCGCGATGGGCTTTCCGCTCAGATAGTCCGCCGCCCAAACCGCGGGGCCGTCGGCATTGTAACGGAGCGACGCCGCAATGGTGTATTTGAACCAGTCGGCGCTGTCTTCGAGCTTCCCGGACGTGCATTTGACGCTGTATTCTCCGTCGTTCAGTGCCGGAAGGGTAATTTTCACAGTGTCAGGCAGATAGAAGGATTTTGCCTTGTTCTCCACCTTGCTTTTCCAAAGTTCTAAGCCGTTCTTTTTTGCGTCATTTCCGGCCCCGGCAATTTCCAGCCTGGCCTCCGTAAGGTTGCGGAAGATGACCAGCGCCTCGCCGTCTACCACCGAAACGTCCAGCGAAGGGGCGGTCAACTGCTCCGCCAAAGCATCCGCCAGGGTGCAGCACGCCGCCAGTTCCTTTTCGGAGCCTTTGAAGCTTCCGCGCTTTGCGGAAAGGGCCTTGCAGTCCTCGTACAGGGCCTTGTAAGGGGCGTCATCCTTCGAGTCTTTTTCGAGCTCTTCCAAACGCAACTGCAGGATGTCCTCTTCGGCCAGAAGCGCAACTGCCTTGCCGGCGTACTTCGCGGCGAAATCCTTCAGGGCTTTTTTCTTTGCCTCCTCCCTTTCACCGTCCTTGCCGTTCTTCCTTACGTCATAGCCGGCCTGCCCGGCGATCTCTTCGTATTCCACCAGCGCACCCATAGGGTACTTCCCGGCGAAATGCTCCTTGAGGGCATCCCTGTCGCCGATGCTCCAGAGAACGTATTCATAATCGTCAGCAATATTGTCCCTGAGCCACTGCCCGAACTTGTATCGGGAAAGATTCCAGTCGTCGGCATAGAAATCCGGATTCTTGCCTGCAAGAAGCTTTTTCTTGTTGGCCTTTGCGAATTCCAGCGCGCCCGCCTGCCCTGACTTGCGGTAAGAATACTTCAAATAGTTGAGGGCATACACCGCCACGGGCTCGCCGAAAGCGTCGATCTCCTCCTGGCTTTTGGCGGCGAGGCTGTCGCGAAGTTTCCAGTTCACCGACGACGCCACGTCGACATAGCGAGTGCAGGCATCGTAGTAATCCCAGGTCAGATGCTTTGTCTTAGCCTCCTTTTTGATGGCCTCGAGCGCCTTCATCTCGTCCTGTGGCTTGTCCGCCTTGAGCGCGGCATCGAAATTCTGCCAGAGTTTGGTGAGCACGTGCCCTCCCGCCAGAGGCAGGAACGCGGCTATGAGAAGGATATACAGGTATTTTCGCATTGTCTCAGAGTTTCTTCCAGATTACGGTTTCGCTGATGCCGAGCAGCGAGCACCTGAGGGTAAGGTTTCCGTCGGGATTCCGCTTCACGACTACATTAGCCTTTATGCCGTGGCGGGGGTCGTAGATCTTGGCGCCATCCCATTGGTCTTTGGCCTCGTTGTATTTCAGCCCGTCGATTATCACTATTTGGTCGCAGGGGGTGTCCCGCAGGGATTTGTCGGGATTCTTGTAATCCGTCCAGATCTTGCCCGTGGCGGGGTTTATGCTGTTTTTCGTCCAGAAAAGCTGGGCCTTGAAACTGCCGTCGGGCTTTTCGCTCACGCGGACCTTGTATTCATCTTTTCCGTGAATCGAGAAGTAGTCCCCGACAATGGCGTCGGGGCTGCCTCCGGCGAGAAGCGCCGCGAGGATTATGCACAGCAGTTTGATCATTCGAAACAGGCTAACGCTTCGGATACTACAAAAGTGCTGCCACCGACGTAGACGATTGACGGCTGGCGGCCAACCTGCTGATTCTCAGGCAGTTGGCCAATTCCTTCTACCCCGTTTTCGGGACAGAAGGAATTGCTTAAATCGCTGTGCAGCAGCGTTTTAAGCGCCAGCGCCACGGAGCCGTCGCCGACTATGGCGCAGTCGAGGTCGGGGCGCAGCGCCTGCAGACGGCGGAGAAGTTCCGCGGCCGGCAGGGATCTGGGCGAATCGGGGGCGACAAGCAGGTACTTCGCGCCGGCGGGCATCAGGGGAGCGATGGCATCGAGATCCTTGTCCGCCATGATACCGTATACTATGCTCAGAGGCCGTTCAGCGCCCTGTCCTCCGGCGGCATCCTTACCGCGCCTGAGTTCTTCGAGCCTCGCGAAATTGAGGGCGAGGGCGGCGGGGTTGTGCCCTATGTCGAAGATGAATTCGGTCCCGTCGCGAACAATTCTTTCCCATCGTCCGCGCAGTCCGGTGCGTGCCGCGGCGTGGAGAATGGCTTCCCCCATACTGTCGCCGGAGAACCACCACGAGGACTTGCTCATAATGCTCATTGCCGCATAAACCGTGCGGAGATTTGCTGCCTGGCAGGGGCCGCGAAGGTCCATCTGCGACAGGATGCCGTCGGGCATCCCCTTGGGCAGGATGTCGTCGGCGTAGAAGAGAGGGCTCCCGGCTTGCCAGGCGGCCTCTCCGAACACCTTGTCGGTTTCAGCGTCGTGCCCCCATACCAGCGCAGGCGCTCCGGACTTGAAGATGCCCGCCTTCTCTTTCGCGATGGCGGCCCTGGTATTGCCGAGGATGGCGCAATGGTCGAGGCCTATGGAGGTTATGATGCTGAGCATCGGGGTTATGACATTCGTGCTGTCGAGGCGCCCGCCGAGGCCGGCTTCTATGACGGCGACTTGCACGCCCTGCTCCTCGAACCACTTGAAAGCCATCCCCGTGGTTATCTCGAAAAACGACAGATTGCCGAAATCCTTCTCGTACTTCTCCAGAAAATCCCAAACCCACTGCTTGTCAGGCATCGTCCAGCCATCGTTCGTGACCACCTTCATCCTCTCTCGGAAATCCAGGAGATGGGGAGAGGTGTAGAGCCCTACTTTGCGCCCGTCCCAGGCGATGGCGCTGGCTAGCATCGAGGCGACGCTGCCCTTGCCGTTCGTGCCTGCCACGTGGATGGTGAGGTAGGCACCCCAAGGGGTGCCCAGCATATCGCCGAAGCGCCTCATTCCGTCGAGCCCCGGCTTGTAGCTGTCCGGCCCGAATCCTACGTTCTGTACGGACTGAAAACGTGAAAAGAGCCTCGAAATCCGCTCGTCGTATGCAGTTTCGTCGTATTTCATATTGCAACTGAAACCAAAAATAGTTATTTTTGAGGGATTTTCGTAATATGGGTACAAAAATCTCACTGCTGCAATCCACGTACATCATCGACGGTGTTACCCAGGAGCTGACGCCCGCGGCGATTCTCGACGCGGTGAGCGAACTGGCCCCCGCCGCGGAGGATGCGATAGCCGCAAGGATAGTGGACGAGAGCCTCGAGCCCGAGGTTTCTCCGGCGGAGTGGGATGCCGAAGAAATCGACGTCTACCTTAACGCAGTTCTCGAAAAACTCGGCGGTGAACGCGAGGTTCCCCTAATCTTCGCGGACTCCTACACCCGCTTCCGCATAGCGACGGCCCTGCTGGACTGCCTGTGGAGGATGGGAAGCTTCCGCATCGGCGACGTGAGCCTCGACGCGGCGTGGCACTGGAACACGGAGGCGCTGGGCGCATCTTCCGCCTTCTATTCTTCCGTACAGGCGGCGGGAGAATTCCTCGATTCCCTCGGGGTGAGCCTCCGCTCCTATGAAGCTTCCGCTGGATACCCTTATTGCTCGCTTGCCTTCGCGCCCGGCCTTCGCGGCGGCACCGACGAAGAATCCCTCATCGAAAGACCTTTCACCACAGCTTCCCCGAAACTCGGAGCGGCCTCGCTGCCGTCTTCGCTGGTGCCGGACGAGAGCAGCTGGATCGTTTATATTCCCTTCGATTCCTCCGCCTACCGTATGGGGGGATCCCTTTTCGCCCAGGCGATGAAGTTCGCCCGTCCCGTGGCGCCCCTCGTGGACGACGCCGACTATTTCCAGGACTGCTTCGAGGTGGTCCGCGAACTGGTGGAGGACGGTATCATCATCTCGGCTTCCACCGTGGGCGACGGCGGCCTGCTGACGGCTCTGAAGGGCATGACTACGGAGCGTACCGGCGCGGAAATCGACCTTTCGGACCTCAAGAAGGCGACTTCGGAGGACGACAACGTGCGCCTTCTCTTCGCTGAAGTGCCCGGAGCGCTGATCCAGGTGAGGGACGCGGACTTCGACTACATCGACGCCGAACTGCTGCTGCAGGACGTGGCGTTCTATCCCCTCGGACATCCCGTCGCGGGGGGCAATATCAGGGTGAAATCCTCGGCCAAGACCGGCATCCAGAACATTCTGGACGCGCTGGCAAGGCGCCAGGGAGGCGAAGGTGAAGACTAAGCCGCGACGTGCGGCCACATGATTGACACTATGGGCAAACCAAAGATTTTTGTGCTGGACACCAACGTCATCCTGCACGACCACAAGGCGATATTCCACTTCCAGGAGAACAATCTGGTAATCCCGGTGGCGGTGATCGAAGAAGCCGACAAGTTTAAGAAAGGCGCCGACACCCTGTCGTACAACGCCCGCCATTTTATGCGGGACCTCGACAAGATATCGGGCGGCAAGTCCTTCGCCGAAGGAGGCCTGCCGATTGCCAAGGACAAGGGCTGGATCAAGGTCGAGCCCAACCATCCTTTTCCCGAGCAGATGCGCGAGCTCTTCTGCGACGACATCCAGGACCACCGCATCCTGGCCACCGCGATATGGGTGCGCGACCACAACCCCGGCACTTTCGTGGCGCTGGTGACAAAGGACGTCAACCTCCGGATGAAGGCGAAGGCAGTGGGAATGGCGGTGCAGGATTATCTCACCGACAAGATAGAGGACGAGCGCATCGAGCGCGCCAACCGCGAAATCAGCGTGGTGGAGCTTCCGTCCGAGGTGATGCAGGAGCTGGCCTACGGCCCCGATAACGCAGTGCCCTGGCAGAAGGTCTGCTCCGAGAAACCCGAAGCGAACCGCCTCTTCAAACTCAAATGGCAGGGAGCGAGGGAAGAGACCGTCTGCGCCCGCTATGACGCTGTGCGCGACCGTATCGTGCTGGTGCGGAACCGCGTCGCCTATGGCATAAAACCCCGCAACGAAGAGCAGAAGATGGCGCTGGACGCCCTTCTGAACCCCGATATCAAGCTCGTTTCGCTCACCGGAGGCGCAGGCACCGGCAAGACGCTTCTCGCACTGGCCGCCGCACTCGAACAGGAGAAGGACTTCGACAGCATCATCCTTTCCCGCCCGACCGTTATTCTCGGCAACCAGGACATCGGCTTCCTGCCGGGCGACCAGAAGAGCAAGATGGGCCCCTTCCTCCAGCCGCTGATGGACAATCTCGGCGTCATCAAGGGGCAGTTCCGTCCCGGCTCGAAGGAATCCCTGAAGATAGAGGGCCTGCTGAAGGACGAGAAGCTCATAATCGAGCCTCTGGCCTACATCCGCGGCCGCAGTCTCGGCAAGGCGTTTTTCATCATAGACGAGGCGCAGAACCTCACCCCTCTGGAAATCAAGACGATAGTGACCAGGGCGGGGGAGGGCACCAAGATGGTGTTCTCCGGAGATATGTTCCAGATAGACCAGCCCTACCTCGACCAGTGGACCAACGGCCTCGCCCACATCGGCGAGAAGATGGCCGGCCAGGCGCTGTTCCAGCACGTATTTCTGCGGAAGGGCGAGAGGAGCGAACTGTCGGAACTGGCGGCAAAATTGCTTTAGCAGTGAAAATTTCGTGAAATTTTAGTATCTTCGTGGCCGAAAATTTCGCGCCTTGCGTGCGCACAACCGATGAAAATTTTTTAACGTATTAGTTTATAAGCAATTATGTTTGACGAAAAGAAAAGAGTCTATCGTTTCGGTGGAAAGACCGCCGAGGGCGATGGCGCTATGCGCGAACTCCTTGGAGGAAAAGGAGCCAACCTGGCGGAAATGAGCCGCCTTGGAATGCCGGTACCTGCCGGATTTACCATCACGACAGAATGCTGCGCCGAGTATTATCAGCTCGGAGGCGGCTACACCGACGCTCTCAAGAAAGAGGTTGCGGAGGCTCTCAAGGCCACCGAGGCCCTTATGGGCAAGAAGTTCGGCGATCTGAACGACCCGCTGCTCGTCAGCTGCCGCTCCGGCGCGCGCAGTTCCATGCCCGGAATGATGGACACCATCCTCAATATCGGTCTTTGCTCGGCGACCCTGCCCGGCATGATCAAGAAGACCGGCAACCCCCGCTTCGTCTATGACGCTTACAGGCGTCTCATCATGATGTATTCCGACGTCGTGATGGAGAAGGCCGAGGGTATCGAACCCGAGGACGGCCAGGGCATCCGCCAGCAGCTCGACCGCATGATGCAG
>JAGABD010000026.1 GCA_017614795.1 Bacteroidales bacterium | reverse complement strand
GGACAGTCATATCGCGTTAAAGAAACTCAAAATATCTTCAAAAAACTTTGAAAACCAACGAGACTTACTTAACTTTGAGACGGCCTTCCGCTGGCCCCTTTTTCAAATCCATTTTGGCGGAAATCTACTTTACTATATACATACGAATTATTTTTTACTCTTGTGCAAAATTGCCCAAACCATATACCCTATCAACCCCAGATAGGGCAGCACAGCCACATATTCTGCAACGGACACGCCGGAAGCAGCCGACGCGGCGTTCCAAGAATGCAGGAACCAGTCGACCCCGGCGAATTTCAGGATGGCGCTCACTACGCCCATCAGGGCGCCGCCGGCGATGAAACCGCTGGCGATGAGGGTGCCCTTGTCGAGTCGGGCCTTGTTGAGGGCTTCGTCGCTGCTGCGGGTGCTCACGTACCAGCTGACCGCGCCGCCCACAAGGAGCGGGAGGTTGAGGTCGAGAGGAATGAACATGCCGAGGCAGAACGCCAGTGCGGGAACCTTGAACACGGTCAGTGCGATCGCAATCAGAGCGCCCAGCCCATAAAGCAGCCAGGGTGCGCTTCCGCCGTTCATCATAGGCTGGATGACGGCAGCCATCGCGTTGGCCTGGGGAGCCACGAGAGCCCCTTCGCCGGTGAATCCGTAAGTCTTGTTGAGGATGAGCATGACGCCTCCAACGGTTGCCGCCGCGACGAGCGTTCCGAGGAATTTCCAGGCCTCCTGCTTCGCGGGAGTGGTGCCGATCCAGTAACCTATCTTCAGGTCGGTGATGAAGCCCCCGGCCATTGAAAGAGCGGTGCACACGACGCCTCCAATCACCATCGCCGCAACCATGCCGGCGTTGCCCTTGAGCCCGCAGGCGACCAGCACCAACGCGGTGATAATCAGCGTCATGATAGTCATTCCGCTGACGGGGTTCGTGCCCACGATTGCAATCGCATTCGCCGCCACCGTTGTGAACAGGAACGCAATCACGGCCACTATTAGCAGCCCCACGAGCGCCTGCCAAACAGAATTCACCACTCCACCGAAAGCGAAGAAAGCGAACACGGCCAGAAGCGAGAAAACGATGCCGCACACCACAACTTTCATCGAAAGGTCGCGGTCGCGATCCTCCACCGAAACTGCCGCCGCGTCCTTCTTGCGGAACTCTCCCGCTGCAAGCCCGACGGCACTCTTGATTACGCCCGCGCTCTTTATTATGCCTATCACGCCCGCGGTTGCTATGCCTCCGATGCCGATATGGCGCGCGTAGGTGCGGAAGATCTCATCGGCGCTCATGCTCCCGACGGTCGCCGAAAGCCCCGTGCCCATAAAGTCCAGCACCTGCTCTCCGAACAGAAGATTGAAGCCCGGGATGATGACCAGCCACACCAGAAGGCTGCCGCAGCAGATGATGAACGCGTACTTCAGGCCCACGATATATCCGAGGCCCAGCACCGCCGCGCCGGTGTTTATCTTGAGCAGCATCTTGGCCTTGTCCGCCACCACCTGTCCGACGTGCAGGAAAGTGGTGCTGATGGTCTCGGCCCAGGTGCCGAAAGTGGCAATAGCGAAGTCGTAGAGACCGCCGATGAGGCCCGCGATCGCCAGCGTCCGGGCGCTTCCTCCACCGGCCTCTCCGCTCTGCAGAACCTGGGTGGTCGCCGTCGCCTCGGGGAAGGGGTACTGTCCGTCCATCTCCTTCACGAAATAGCGCCTGAAGGGGATGAGGAAGAGGATGCCCAGCATGCCGCCGAGGAGGCTGCTGAAGAACATCTGCACGAAGCTCACGTCCAGCCCGAGGATGTAAATCGCGGGGAGCGTGAAGATAGCTCCGGCCACTATTACGCCGCTGCAGGCGCCGATGCTCTGTATAATGAAGTTCTGCCCGATGGCGCCGTCCTTCTTGAGAGCACCGCTGATGCCTACGGCGAGAATTGCGATGGGAATCGCCGCTTCGAACACCTGCCCCACCTTGAGTCCCAGGTATGCGGCCGCCGCGCTGAAAAGCACGGTCATCAAAAGCCCTACCGCGACCGAGTAGGGGGTAACTTCCTTGAATTGTTTCCTGTTCATATGGCGAAAGTACAAATTTATTTGTAATATTGCGTTTTCTTGCGCGTATGCGGGCATAATTTTTGCGGCAAAAGCGCGCTTGTAAACAGTATGAGTATGTCGATTCTAATCGTTATGGCGGCGGTGCTTCCGTCTGCGGACAGCGCCGCGACTCCCACGGTGATATCGCTCGAGAAGGCGCTGGAGATAGCGCTTTCCGAGAGCCCGTCGGTGAAGGTCGCCGACAAGGAAATAGAAACAAAGAAGTTCGCGAAGAAAGGCAGTTACGCCGCTCTCTACCCGGAGATATCCGCCAACGGCACCTTCAACCGCACCCTCAAGAAGCAGGTGATGTCGATGGATTTTATGGGCAAATCGCAGAGCATCGAGGTGGGCCGCTGGAACACCTGGGGAGCGGGCCTCAATGCCCAGATGCCTCTCGTCAACGCCCAGCTCTGGCGCAGCCTCAAGGTAAGCGGCGAAGATGTGGAACTGGCGGTGGAGAAGGCTCGCAGCAGCCGTCTGGAGATGGTCAATCAGGTGAAGCAGGCCTATTACGGGGTGCTCCTGGCGAAAGAAGCCAACAAGGTATATACCGAGGTCTACGAGAATGCCGTCGCCAACTGCGAGCTCACCGAGAAGAAGTACAACGCGTCCAAGGCATCGGAGCTCGATCTTACGCGTGCGAAGACGGCGGTCGCCAACGCGGTGCCCAACCTTTACGACAGCGACAATGCCATCGCCATAGCCCTCTGGCAACTCAAGGCGGTGATGGGCATCGACCTCAGCTCCAACATAGACGTGGCTGACTCGCTGCTTTGCTACAGCGGCGGAATGGAGTTCGCGGCGGGAAGCTACGACCTCACGAACAACTCCACTCTCAAGCAGCTGGAGATCCAGGCGGAGGAAATCGCCAACAGCATAAAAATCCAGCAGTACGCCAACCTTCCGTCCCTTGCGCTCGCGTTCTCCTACAGCTACAACGCAATGGAAGACGACTTCAAGTTCAAGGAATACAACTGGTTCCCCTATTCCTACGTGGCGCTCAGCCTCAACATCCCCATCTTCGCGGGAGGAAAACGCCATTCGGCGGTGAAGCAGGCGAAGCTCCAGGCGGAAACGCTCGACATCCAGAAGGAGAATACCGAGAGGCAGCTGCGAATAGCCATAAGCCAGTACCTCAGCACTATGCAGACGGCTTCCAAGAGCTACGGCGCGGCCCTCGAGGCGCTGGAATCGGCCCACAAGGCATACGACATCTCCGCGAAATCCTACGAAGTGGGGCGCAGCACCCTCACCGATCTCAACGATGCGCAGCTCGCCCTCACACAGGCGCAGCTCAATGTCAGCCAGGCTATTTACAAGTTCATCGTCGCGAAGGCGGGCCTCGAAAGCACCATCGGCGCGGATTTCTCCGAAACGAAATAAATATGAAACAAGATATGAAGAAGTATTTGGCATCGGCCCTCGTCCTGCTGCTCGCGGCGGGATGCGGCGCCAAAAAGACGGAACAGCAGGCGGAAGAACCCGCCGCCAAGGCGCTTCCGTCGGTGAAGCTCGAAACTGCGGCGAACCGTATGGTGGCCAGCGAAGGGGTTTACTCTTCGACCGTGCTCGCCAACGTCACCAACAATATCGCTCCCCAGTCGGGAGGCCGCATACAGAAGATTAACGCCGAGGTGGGCGACTTCGTGTCCAAGGGGCAGATACTTGCCGAGATGGACCGCGTGCAGCTCGACCAGGCGAAGCTCCAGCTCGCCAACGCCGAGACCGAACTCGGGCGCCTGAAGCAGCTCTACGAGACCGGAGGCATCTCCCAGTCGGACTACGAGGCGGTGGAGCTCAAGTACAAGGTGGCGAAGAGCACCTACGAGAATCTCCTCGAGAATACCATCCTCCGTTCGCCCGTGGACGGCGTGGTGACCGCGCGCAACTACGACCGCGGCGATATGTACGGAATGGCGAGCCCCATCTTCACGGTGCAGCAGATAGTGCCCGTGAAACTCCTCGTGGGCATCAGCGAAGCCGACTACACCAAGGTGAAGAAGGGCGACAAGGTGAGCCTTACGGTCGATGCCCGTCCGGGCAAGGTGTATGAGGGCCGCATTGCGAGGCTCTATCCTACCATCGATCCCGCGACGCACACCTTCAACGTGGAGATACAGGTCGCCAACGCCAACCGCGAACTCCGCCCGGGAATGTACGCCAAGGTCACCGTGGTGTTCGGCCGCAGCGACAGCGTCGTGGTTCCAGATGCGGCGGTGGTGAAGATGCAGGGCAGCGGCCAGCGCAGCGTGTTCGTCTACAACGCGGCAGATTCCACCGTGGTTGAGAAGATTGTCTCGCTGGGCAGGCACACCGAAGGCCAGTTCCAGATCCTGGACGGCGTGAAGGCCGGCGACCAGGTGGTCGTGAAAGGCCTCGCATCCCTTCGTAACGGTTCCAAAGTAGAGGTAATGCAATGAGTCTCATCAGTTCATCCGTAAAGAAACCGGTGACCACGGCGCTCGTCTTCGTGGCGTTCGTGGTGCTCGGCGTGTTCTCGCTTTCGAAGCTGAGCATCTCGTTCTTCCCGGATTTCGACGCCAATACCATCATGGTGATGAGCTCCTACCAGGGAGCGAACGCCTCGGACATCGAGACGAACCTCACCAAGCTGCTGGAGAACGCACTCAACGGCGTGGAGGACCTCAAGCGCCTCACCTCGTACAGCAAGGAGAACGTCAGCATCCTCACCCTCGAGTTCAACCAGGGAGTCGACATAGAATCGGCCACGAACAACGTCCGGGACAAGTTGGACATGGTGAATTCCACGATGCCGGACGGCGCCAGCGTGCCGGTCATCTTCAAGTTCAGCGCCGAGGATATGCCTATTCTCGTTCTCACCGCCACCGCGGAAGAGAGCGCGGCGGGCCTCGACAAGATACTCGACGACAAGGTGTCCACCCCTCTGGCGCGCGTGAAGGGCGTGGGAACCGTGTCCATCATAGGAGCCCCCACCCGCGAAATCCAGGTCTACTGCGACCCCAACAAGCTGCAGGCCTACGGCCTCAGCGTCAACGGCATAGCGTCGGTAATCTCCTACGAGAACCGCAACCTCCCTTCGGGCAACATCGACATCGGCTCCAACACCTACTCCCTGCGAGTGCAGAAGGAGTTCGAGGACCCGTCGGAGCTGCTCGACATCGTCGTGGGATATTCCGGCAACAAGACCGTCCTTCTTCGTGACGTGGCTACGGTGCGCGACGGCAGCGAAGAGCGCGAGCAGGAGTCCTACACCGACGGCAAGCGTTCCGCCCGAATCATAGTTCAGAAGCAGTCCGGCGCCAACACCGTGAATGTGGTGAGGGGCGTCTATTCGCAGCTGAAGAAGGCCGAAAAGAACCTTCCTACCGACGTCGAGATCAAGACGGTCTTCGACTCTTCGCAGGAAATCGTCGACACCATCCACACCCTATTCGAGACCATCCTCATCACCTTCCTGGTGGTTATGCTGGTGGTGTTCGTGTTCCTGGGCAGGTGGCGCGCGACCTTCATCATCATACTTTCCATCCCGGTGGCACTGCTTGCCTCGCTGACCTATCTCTATGTCACGGGCAACACCCTGAACATCATCTCGATGAGCTCGCTTATGATAGCCATCGGCATGGTGGTGGACGACGCCATCGTGGTGCTGGAGAACGTCACGACGCATATCGAGAGGGGAGAGAAGCCGCGCGAGGCGGCCATCCACGCCACTTCGGAGGTGGGCATCTCGGTCATCGCTTCCACCCTCACGATGCTCTGCGTGTTCCTGCCTCTGACGATGATCAGCGGTATGGCGGGCCTTATGTTCAAGCAGTTGGGCTGGATCGTGAGCATCATTATGATAGTTTCCACGACCGCCGCCCTTACCCTCGTGCCTATGCTCTGCTCGCAGATGCTCACCGGCAAGAAGAAGGAGGGCAAGCTGCACAATATCATCTTCAAGCCCATCGACAAGGGGCTCGACGGCATCTCCGGCGGTTATGCGAAGCTCATCGGCTGGGCGTCGCGCCATCGCAAGTCGGTGGTGTTCATCTCCCTGGCGATATTCGCCTGCTCGCTGGTGTTCATCGCTCCGAAGCTCAAGACCGAGTACTTCCCTTCGTCCGACAGCGACCACCTGAGCGTGTCGGTCACCCTGGCTATGGGCACGGCGCAGAACGTCACGGCCGAAGTGGCGCACGCAATTTACGACGACATCATCCGCGAGGTGCCCGAGACCGACGTCTGCAACTATTCCTTCGGCCAGGCGGACTCCGACAACATCCTCGCCAGCATGCAGAGCAACGGTACGCACATCATATCCTACACGCTTCACATCGGCAACAAGCTTTCGCGCGAGCGCAGTTCCGCGGAGATAGCCGACAACCTCCGCGCGATCCTCAGGCGCTATCCCGAGATACGCAAGGGCGTGGTGAGCACCGGCGGAGGAATGGGCAGCGACACCAGCGTCAAGCTCGACATCTACGGCTTCGATTTCGCCGAGACCGATGCCGCCGCCAAGGCGGTGCAGGAGAAGATGATGGAGTGCGGACTCTTCTCGCAGGCCATAGTGAGCCGCGACGAGTATACTCCTGAATACCAGGTGGATTTCGACCGCGAGAAGCTCGCCCTGAACGGGCTCAACTCCACCACCGCGGGTTCGGCGTTCAGTTCCGCCATGAGCGGCGCCCTGGCTTCGCTCTACCGCGAGGACGGCGACGAGTACAAGATTCGCGTGCGTTACGCTCCCGAGTTCCGTTCGAGCATCGAGGATATGGAGAACATAGTGGTCTACAACCCGATGGGCAAGGCGATCCGCCTGAAGGAACTCGGCCGCATTGTCGAGACGCAGGTGCCTCCCACCATCGAGCGCAAGGACCGCCAGCGTTTCATCACCGTCACCGGTCTTCCCGCGCAGAAGGTCGCCCTCAGCGAGGCGGTAGCGGAAACCAACAGGATCGTCGACAGCGTCAATATGCCTTCCAGCCTCTTCGCTTCGATTTCGGGAGACTACGAGGACCAGCAGGAGATGTTCGGCGACCTCATCACCCTCATGCTCCTTATGGTGCTGATGGTGTACATCGTGATGGCGGCGCAGTTCGAATCGTTCCTCGCGCCCTTCGTGATCATGTTCAGCCTTCCCTTCGCGGCGGTGGGCGTGATCCTCGGACTTTGGATCCACGGTATGGCGCTGAGCGTCATGGGAATGGTGGGCATCATCATTCTTATTGGTATAGTGGTGAAGAACGGCATCGTGCTCATCGACTACACAATCCTTTGCCGCGAACGCGGAATGAGCGTGCTCGAGGCCAGCGTCACAGCGGCCCGCAGCCGTCTGCGTCCTATACTTATGACCACCCTCACCACCGTCCTGGGTATGATGCCTATGGCGGTGAGCACGGGTATGGGTTCGGAAATCTGGAACGGCCTCGGCATCGTGGTCGTATGGGGCTTGAGCATCTCGACGCTTGTCACACTCGTGCTCATCCCTACCGTATATTGTATTTTTGCCACCCGTCAGGAAAGGCGGGCGCAGCGTAAACTGGAGGCAGCGAAATGAAAGCTCTCTTTATAGCGTACAACCAGGCCTACGGCGATGAGATCGTGGCCATTCTGGAGGCCCACGGCCAGCGGGGTTTTACACGTTTCGACGGCGTGGGAGGACGCGGTTCCGTGAGCGGAATCCCGCATTTCAACAACCACGCGTGGCCCGAGTACAACGACGCCCTGCTGGTGGCTCTGCCCGACGAGAAGGTGGCTCCGCTGATGGAGGAACTCAAGGCGAAGGACATAGAAACCCCCGACCTCGGACTCCGCGCCTTTTCGTGGAACATCGAGCAGGTTTATTGAAAATAATTCATAACTTTACGAGGTTATAAAACAAGATTCGATATGCAGATAGTAACTGAAGATAATTTCGACGCCATCCTCGCTTCCTCGAAGGTGGTGCTCGTGGATTTCTGGGCCGCCTGGTGCGGACCCTGCCGCGTTCTTTCCCCCACCGTGGACGATGTCGACGCCGAAATGGCCGGCAAGATCACGGTGGCAAAGTGCAATGTGGACGATTGCGAGGACCTCGCCGTGAAGCTTGGCATCCGCAACATCCCCACCCTCCTCTACTTCAAGGACGGCGCTCTCGCCCAGAGAAGCGCGGGCCTCGTGAGCAAGGATGAAATAATCTCTACCATAAACGGACTCCTTTAAGATGAAAAAGATAATTTTCGCCGCTCTGGCGCTCGTGCTGGCTCTTAACGCCGCCGCCCAGAGCACAACTCTCAAGCCGGCCGCGCAGTTCGGCCTTCTGGTAGGCGTAACTTCTTCCTCCACGGACCTCGAGGCCGCGTGGGCGGAAGCCGAGGACATCACCCAGTACCACGTGGGCATAGCGGGCAAGTTCAACATCAGCGACTTCTTCGTGTTCCAGCCGATGCTCATCTACAACATCAAGGGCGCGAAGATCAGCGACCAGGACCCCGCGCAGGACTTCAAGGCCGACTTCAAGACCGGTTTCATCGAGCTCCCTCTGCAGTTTCAGCTGGGATTCCCCCTCGGCGAGGACTTCCGCATCTACGGACTTGCCGAACCGTTCATCGGCTATGGCGTCACCAACGAGAGCAAGAGCGAGCTGAACGACGTCAGCGAGACCAAGCACAACTGGGACAGCGTGAAGAACCGTCTTGAGTACGGCGCCTGCGCAGGTGCCGGCATCGAACTCGCAGGCGGCATCCAGCTGCAGGTGAAGTATTTCTGGAATTTCGGCAACATCTACAAGGATACGTCCAGCCCCGCCGGCGGCAATGACGCCGAGCACGGCAACTGCAAGGGCATAATGGCCACGCTGGGCTTCTTCTTCTAAACCGAAAGAGTATGGCAGCGAAAAGGGCGGTGTTCTTCTGCTCCGCCAATTCAGGAATAGACCCGAAATACAATCAGGCCGCGCAGAATGTAGTTCGCGCGGCTTGTTTGGCTGGATACACCATAGTTTCCGGCGGTTCCTGGCGCGGCACCATGGGTGTCGTGTGCGACACTGCCAACGAATGCGGCGCCCCCAACGAGGGGGTGCTCCCGGAATTTATGCCCGGGCTTGAATACGCGCATCTCACCAAACTCGACTGGACTCCCGATATGGCTTCCCGCAAGGCGCTTATGCGCAAGGACACCGCTTTCGCGATTGCCCTGCCCGGAGGCATCGGAACGATGGACGAGATGTTCGAGACCGCGGTGCTGAAGAAACTCGGCAAGTACGACGGCCGGGTTGTCATTTACAACGCATACGGCTTCTATGAGCCTCTGAAGGCGTTCGTCGCCCACCTTGTGAAAGAAGGGATGCTCAGCCCCAAGGATGCGGCCGATATGGAATTCATCGACAGCGAACAGGAAATGCTGGCGCTTTTCAAATGAGCAGGGACGATATCATAGCGATTCTGGGACCGGACCTCGACAAGGTGTCGGCGCTTCTTCGCGACACCCTGCACAGCGACGTTCCCCTGCTCGCATCCATCAACGACGACCTGCTTGGACATTCCGGAAAGATGCTCCGCCCGCTGGTGGCGGTCGCCATGGCAAGGGCCGCCGGGGGCGGGCTTGCCACAGACGACAGCATCCGCTACGCGGCTGCGGTGGAGATTCTCCACAACGCCACCCTCCTCCACGACGACGTGGCCGACGCCGCATCCACCCGCAGGGGAGCGCCCACGGTGTACTCCGCCTGGGGACCAACTCCCGCCGTGCTGGTAGGCGACTTCTGGCTTGCCGCGGCGGTGGACCTTCTCAGCGACGGGCCGGATCTCAAATGGATAGTGAGCACCTTCTCCCGAACCCTGAAGGACCTCGCCGAAGGCGAAATGCTCCAGCAGCAGAAGGCCTTCATGGCCGACACCACGGAGGAGGATTACCTGCGCATAGTATTCTGCAAGACGGCATCGCTCTTCGTTTCCGCCTGCACCAGCGCCGTGAAGTCGGTGAAGGGCCCGCAGGAGTACTTCGACGCCGCGAAGGCTTATGGCCGGGCTCTCGGCATCGCCTTCCAGATAAAGGACGACATAATGGACTATTCCCCTTCGCCCGATTCGGGGAAACCCGCCGGCATCGACCTCGGCGAGCAGAAGATAACCCTGCCGCTGCTCGGCGCCCTGAGAGGGTCTCCGCGCGAAGCTGAAATCCGCGCCCTGGTGAAAGGCATTCCTTCGCATCCCGAAAATTGCGACGCGGTTCGTGAGTTCGTGCTTGCGGAAGGTGGCCTGGACTATGCCGTATCGCGGCTTGAACATTATATCGGCGAGGCGGTGGACGCCCTGAAGGTGCTGCCCGACAGCCCCGAGAAGGAAATCCTCGTCGCCGTGGCAAAATACAACGCTCTCCGTACAAGATGAAGTTTTCGCAGATAGAAGGAAATGCCGACGTGAAGAAGGCCCTTGCCGGGATGGTGGATTCCGGCAGGGTTTCGCACGCAATCCTGCTTCACGAGGAGGACGGGGGAGACGGCATCGCCATGGCGCTCGCCTTCCTGCAGTATCTCTATTGCAGGAATCGGGTTTCGGGAAGTTTGCAGCACGGCGAGACCGGCCCTGAAGGCCCCGATGCCTGCGGCGCCTGCCCTCCCTGCAACAAGATAGCGAAGCTCATTCATCCGGACGTTTATTACATCTTCCCGGTGGTGCTTGCGGGCAGCTCTTCTTCCGAAGGCTCTCCTTCCGAGCCCTATGTGCGCAAATGGCGGGAACTCGTGCTGGAGAACCCCCGGTTCACCGAGGCGGAGCTTTACGACGCACTTGGCTTCGAGGGCAAGTCCACCACTATCGGCGCTTCCGAAGCGAACGACCTTCTGCGCAAGCTCAGCCGCACCTCGCTGGAAGGCGGCTACACTTCGGTGCTCATCTATCTGCCCGAAAAGATGAACGCCACGGCTGCGAACCGCCTGCTCAAGATACTTGAGGAACCCCCGGCAGACGTGCAGTTCGTGATGGTCACCCACGCCCCGGAGAAGCTTCTGCCCACGATTTCATCGCGCTGCCAGATGTTTCGCATCCACGGTGCCGCCGAGACGGCGATCCTGCGTTACGACGACGGTGGAGCGTTCGCCGAGCTGATGTCCGCCCTTCTGCGGCGGGACCTGGGCGCCTCCCTCGAGGTCGGCGAGAGGCTTGCCGCCGCCCCTTCCCGCGACAGCGCCATCCTCTTCTGCAAGTACGCATCGGAGCAGGCGCGCCGCATCTTCCTTCTCCAGCAGAAGATGGATTCCCTCGTTCCCGACGCTTCCCCCGAGCTTCGCGA
The DNA here is from genome assembly GCA_017614795.1 of Bacteroidales bacterium. The sequence continues at coordinate 7,836 of JAGABD010000026.1, read as the reverse complement.
GTGGGCTTCGAAGGCGAAGAAATCCTTCCCCCGTATGGCCCTGCAGGCCTTCAACCGCTGCGCGCAGCTCATTTCGCGCAACGTCAATATGAAAATAATCTTCACCGACCTGGTGGACAAACTATACAGTTGCATATAATGGAAAAAGAATCTATACAGTTTGACTGCAACCGCGGCGTGGTGAGCACCCGCGACAATGCGACGGGCGAGGTCGAATTCGCCTATCGCGAGGGTTGCTGCAAACTCAGGGCGCATAATTATCTTCCCGGCGTTCCCGACCAGGACTGCAAGGACCTGTTCGAGGTGCGTTTCAAGAATACCCGCAAGGGCATCTACAAGAACGCTTCCGGGCAGAACGTGAAGCTGGGCGACATGGTAATCGTCGAGGCGGCTTCCGGCACCGACCTTGGAATAGTGACGCTCGAAGGTGCCGTGGTGGGCCGCCAGATGCGTTGCAAGGGCATCGACCCCGCCACCACCGAGTTCAAGCGCATCTACCGCAAGGCGAAGCAGACCGACATCGAGAAGTGGCAGGAGGCAATCGCCCGCGAGCAGGAGACTATGATCCAGGCGCGTCGCATCGCCGCCGAGATGGGGCTCGATATGAAGATCGGCGACGTGGAGTTCCAGGGCGACGGCAGCAAGGCCATCTTCTACTACATCGCCGACGGACGCGTGGATTTCCGCCAGCTCATCAAGGTTTTTGCCGAGGAATTCCGCATTCGCATCGAGATGAAGCAGATAGGCGCCCGCCAGGAGGCCGGTCTCATCGGAGGCCTCGGCATCTGCGGCCGCGAACTCTGCTGCGCCAAGTACATCACGCATTTCAAGAGCATCTCCACCGCAGCCGCGCGTGTGCAGGACCTTTCGCTCAATCCCCAGAAGCTTGCGGGCCAGTGCGGAAAGCTCAAGTGCTGCCTCAATTTCGAGACTGCCGTTTATGAAGATGCCCGCACGCGCATTCCCCGCGTCACCGAGCCCCTCGAGTTCAAGGACGGCCAGGCCTGGCTCCGCAAGACCGACATTCTCGCGGAGACTATGTATTTCTCCTACGACAAGACTTCGGACGCCAACCTCTATCCCCTTGCCGCGAGCGATGTGATGGAGATCATCAAGATGAACCGCAACGGCGTGCGGCCCGATTCCCTCAAGGGCGAGCCGGAGATTTCTTCGCCGGAGTTCGTTACCGCAGTCGGAGAGGGGAGCATCACCCGTTTCGACAAGCCCAAGCGCCGCAAAGGCCGTGGGCACGGAAAGGGCGGCCGCAAGTAGCCTGTGGGACACTAGCCTATGGGACACGACAAGCTTCGCAAGTTCGCCGAGAACGAGACCTTCGCCTGCCTCATCCAGCCCTCCGCTTCCGAGCTCCTGGCCGATGGCTTCGAGCATCTGCGTGACCACGCCCTGAAGGGGCACTGGCACGAATGGTTTCTTGCTGACGGCCGCCTGTCCTTCGCGTCAGGCAAAGGGCCGTCCGGAGTCCCACAAGGGGAGCTCCAGCCGGCATCGCCTTCCTCCAATACGCCCTCGCACGGCGGCAATCTCCCTATCGTTTTGGAGCTGGGCTGTGGGAAGGGCGAGTATACTTTGGAGTTGGCGAGAAGGAACCCTGATAAGTTTTACATTGGAGTAGATATCAAGGGTGCCAGGCTATGGCGCGGAGCCAAGACTGCGACGCAGGAAGGGCTGCGGAATGTGGCATTTTTACGTACGAGAATAGAGTTTATCGGGGCGTTTTTCGGCCCGGACGAAGTGTCCGAGATTTGGCTGACGTTCTCCGACCCGCAGATGAAGAGCGAGAACAGCCGGCTGACTTCGCCGGTGTTCCTGGAGCGCTACAGGCGTTTTTTGAAGCCCGGCGGCATCGTCCACCTGAAGACCGACAGCCGCTTCCTCCACCTCTACACCCTCGCCGTCGCCACCGTCAACCACTTCCCGATCCTTTCCTGTACTGAGGACTTGTATGGTGCGGAGGCGAGCCTTGCCCCAGCAAACCGTGCCACCCTCGGCGCCGTAAGAGGGGGGACCTCGCAGCGAAGCGGAGAGGTGGGGTCGAGCGAATGCGAGACGTTTGTCGGGGCAAGGCCCGCCTCCGCTTCGCCTTCAATGCCGGTTCCAGCCGAAGTCCGCGAAGTCCAAACCTACTACGAATCGATGTTCCTGAAGCAGGGGCTGCCGATAACATATATGGCGTTCACCATCGACGGTACCGAGCCCGTCGCCTACCCCCGCGACCCCGAAGACTTCGACTCCAAGGCCCTCCGCGCCGCCGAAAAGGCCCGCCTGGACTAATTGTCTGGCGCTTAAGTTATTGATCTATAATGTCTTAAAACAATCCTTCTGCCCCGTTTTTAGGGTAGAAGGATTGGGTTTTCTTGCTGATAATCAAGTAGTTGACCGCCAGGTTGCAGCGCGGCTACTGCTGATTGTCGGTAATGTTGACGTGATTGTACTCGATTCCGCCGACAGCATTCTGACCAACTTCTGCGGCAAGAGTGACTCTGAAAAGTTTCCCCCAACCGACTGTGACAGTCTGGTTGGAATCTTCGTAAACAGGGATGGCCTCCGTTTGACCATGGAACAACGAGGCGAATTTTTTGAAATGCGCATGCAGGCTTATATGTCCTTTTGATCTTTTCGATGATCGTATGCACCAGATCTGCAAAAAATTCTTAGTTCCTATTATGGTAGGACAATTCTCTTTCCAAACGGCATAGGTTGTATATTTGGCACCGTCCAGATCGATACTCCCCATCTCCTTGGCATATGAAGGCATACCAGTGCGAGAGTCGAAACTGTCGTCGATGATGAACCATTCCGTCAAGGGCTCTAAGGTCCATCCGTATGCTCCCATCCAGCTGAAATCTCCGCCGTTTCCGGACTTTGTGTAATTGTAGTCCGCGGCAAACTTCTTGTCCGTATGTTTCATCGGATTGCTTGTCGAGTAGGTGTAGCCTACGCTTACGAGATAGTCACCAGGTCTGTTCCATGAAGCCTTAAATGTGCCGTTACTCCAATATGAGAGCGCATTGCTGCCGCCATCACACCATTGCTCAATCTGCCAGGGAGTTCCGGTAATATCTTGCACCTGGCTGCCGCTGATGGAATGCGCGGAGCCTGGGTGTCCCATATCCTGGTCGTAGGCGCCGTTGTCCTCGTCACCGACAATCTGCTCCTGCTTAGGTTTGCTGTCCTTATTGTCTTTTCCGCACGAAACCAGCACCACTGCCGACATCATCACTACTGCAACTATAAAAAATCTCTTCATAAACTTTAATTATTTCCATAAAGGTAGTTAAAGTTTACTATATTTGTAAGGTTTATGAAATAAACTTAAATAACAATTATATGAAATCCATCAGATTGTTCAGCATTTTGGCCATGGCGGCCGGATTGTTTGTTTCCTGTGGCGAAAAAGATGCGCCGGATATCAGGGGCCACGAGGCTTCGCTTTCGGTCAGCCCTAAATCGCAGAAGATTTCGGCGGCCGGAACGGCGGCTTTTACTTTTACCTTTAGTTTTTCTGACGCGGACGGCAGGGCGGTCGCCGACATCAGCAAGTACACCGCTACCGTCAGCTTTACGGCCACCGGCGGCAGCGTCAGCCCGGCATCTGCAACAACCGACGAGAGGGGAGAGATTACCGTGACCTTCACCGCCAGCGACCCGGCATCCTTCAAGGGAGGCACTGTCAAGGGTGTCATCAAGAAGGTTGAGGAGAATGTGGCGGACGGCCTCTTCCAGCAGGGCGACCTTGCCAGTGCGACAGCGACGGTGTTGGCGGTTGATGCAGAAGAGCCGGTGAGCGAGATTATGAAAAAGGCACAGAAACTCAAGGATAATGTTTACGTCGTTGCAAAGAAAGGTGGCAGCACTAAGGACTACACCATCTATCCGGGTGAGTCCAGCTGGCACGTGGGCACCAATACCGACGCGCTTTCCTTTACTCTTGCCGACGAAGTGCCGACCGGCGAAAACGACCCCGAAGGCAACCCATACCTCACTACCAACGGCTGGGGCCAGTTCGTGCTTCCCGCCGCCTGCGTGGGCAATCTCCAGACTTTCACCAAAGCATTCTTCAAACAGTATCCCTGGGCTGAAGTAATGTTCGGCAACTACGATGAATCCTGGATGACGCAGGCCTCCTCGATGATCAGTGTGAAGACCGGTACTTCTTCCGATGGCAGCATCTGGGGCAACTTGAATCTGAACGGCAGCAGCCAGTTCCTGATCCAGGAGAAAGCGAAGGTAAAGAGTTACGAAGGACAGTACGAAGTGTTTTTCGCGCTCTTGTTCAATAACCAGGAATATAATCCCAATACCGGAGACGAAGTCCTTGGCGCGGAATACAGCATCTACGGCCACGCAGTCATCGATCAGGTGGTACCGACTTTGGACAATATTTCGCTCAGCGCCGATAAAAATTTTGTCAAACCAAACGAAAGCGCAAGTCTCTCGGTGGACTACACCGACGGCGCCGCCTTCGACTGGAGCAAACTGCAGCTCGGCAAACAGTACCGCGGAAACACCGAAGGCACGTGGTTTTCTTATGACGCGACAAGCCACACCCTTACCTGCACGGCCGACGCGGGCAACTCGGACGTATACGTCTATTTCAACTATCCCGGATACAATTATACTCCTTTCGTGATTATCACGGCAGGACAAGGCTGGCCGTTCACTTCTTTCACGCTCGAGCCTTCTTATCTGGTGCTTGGCAAGTGGGCATCTGTCCCTGTTACGGCAGCCTCCTATACACCTATGGACCAAGGTAGCTGGAGCGTAGCTTGCATTGAAATAGATCCGGCAACCAATCCCAACGGCGTTTTCTATTATTCATCTTGGGGCGGATATATTGGCCAAAATAGTTCAAAACCGGGTAACTATACTCTGCGTCTGCGCCTCCGCAGCAATCACAGCGTCGGTTGTGAACTGCCCGTAAGGGTGGTGGCCGAAGAAACACCCAGCTCCTTCCAGATTACCTATCTGCATAACGGGGAATATATCAACGACAGCGAAAGACGCGGCATCTGCAACTATGGCATGGGCCTCTCGCTGGGAGTGATTACAGACCCCGAAGATGCTTATTGGAACTGGGCAGATGTGGAACTGGACCCTGCCTACGCTGAAGGTTTCTCCTTCTCCGGAGTAGGCGGCAGGGACGATCATCCCAAGCTTATGCGCACCACCAGCAATCCGTCCGGCACGACATCACTAAATGTGCAGATAAAGTTCCGCCTGAAATACGATCACAGTAAGACTGCTTACATCAATATCGACCACAATTAACTATATTTGCCCCTGATATGGAAGAAAACTTTGACGCTCTCGAAGTGATTGCCCGTACCAGGGGTAAAGTTGAAATGGACGACAACCACTCGGGCAACTGGCTGTTCCCTCTTTGGGGATGGCTGGCAGCCTCGTTCTATCTGGCGGAATTCATCCTTCTACAGTTTCTGCATCAGGATTGGGCCGTATGGCTCTGGGTGGGGATTCCGGCGATAGGCATGCCACTTATGGCGAGAATCATCAGCCGTGACCGGCAGCGCACACATATGCGCACCAAAGAGTCGAAACTGGTGCTGGACTACTGGATTTTTGCGGCGTGCGTCATTGGAATCGCCGGTTTTATCTTCGGCTTTGCCGGACTATATGAGATTGCGGAGAATCCGGTGATATGCCTGCTGATAGGTGCCGGCGCGTTCATTACCGGCACAAGCCGGCGCTTCGCTCCGATGATTGCTGGCGGCCTTGTGGGAACAGGCATCGGCATTGGGACATTCCTCCTCCAGGGAGAACTCTGGCCGTGGCAGGCCCTTTGCGTGGCGCTATGCGCGGTGGCATCCCTCATCATACCCGGACACCTGTACGAAAAGGACTAAATTATGGAATTCAAGGACCTGAATCCCTTGCTGCACAACGAGTTGCGCCTCAAGATAATGGCGGCGCTGGACTCGCTGAACGACGCGGATTTCGTGTATCTCAAGGATCTTACGAAGTCTACGGCAGGGAACCTCAGCGTGCAGATTTCCAAACTCGAAGAGGCTGGCTATATCCGCGTCTCCCGAAGCGGCGAAGGACGCGGTTCCCATACGGTTTGCCGCATTACTTCAAAGGGCTCAAGCGCCCTTCTGAATTATCAGAAGGCGATAATGGCGTATTTCTCAAAGTAGCATGAAGAAGCTGTCAGAATTCTTTTTGGGTATGGCGCTGATGGTGGCGGCACCCGTTGTTTCGTTAGCTCAGTCGCCGGTTGTTCCTTCGAGGGAGAGCGAGGATGTCGGGGGAGTGATGGCGAAGGGATATTGGGCAATTTGGAACGATGCCGAGCAGGCGCGGATGGATGCCGATATCGACGCTTACCGCAAGGCGGACGCCAGTTTCAAGGTCGGGGCGGTGAAGAAGGGAACCAAGGTTAAAGTGGAGCAGATAAGCTCCAAGTTTGTCTTCGGAGCGTCGGCGTTCAACTGGAACCAGCTCGGAAGCTATGAGGCCAACGCCCGCTACCGTGAGTTGTTCGGCACTCTCTTCAACCGCGCGACCGTGCCATTCTATTGGAAAGATTTCGAGCCGAATCCCGGCTACAGGCGCTTCGAGGCCGGTATCGCCGATACGGAAGAATTCTGGAACACGGTCACGAACCCCTACTTCCAGCCGCATTGGCGCAGGCCTGCGGTAGACCCCATAGTGGATTGGTGCGTCGAGCACGGAGTGGCGGTCCACGGACATCCGCTGGTATGGCCTTCCCGCAAGTGGCAGCACCCCCGCTGGCTTCTCTCCGAAGGAATCCCCGAAAGCGAACGCAGGGCGCTGGACTCCCTGGAGATTATACTGTTCAAGACATCCTCGATGCACGCTCCGTCATACGACAGTATGACTCCACAGGAGATCGCCGACCTTCTGCCGACCTATCTTTCGCAGCTGGAAAGCCAGACATACGAACGCATCCGCAGCATCATGACTCATTACGGCGACAGGATCGGCAGCTGGGACGTGGTGAATGAGAGCGCCCGCGACCTGAACCACGGCATCAAGGACCCGTCGCAGCCTATGTGCAAGTCGGAGTACGGGCCGATGTTTCCGGATTACGTGTGGCGCTCCTTCAACGAGGCCGCGAAATACGACACCGATGCCAAGCTGCTGAATATCAACGATTACGATATCAGCGACACTTACGTCCAGGAGGTGGAAAGCCTGCTTTCGCGAGGAGCGAAGATAGAGGTGATCGGGTCGCAGATGCATCTTTTCGACCCTCAGCAATGCGCCGATATTGCCGCCGGCAAGTCGCTGAAGAATGCCTGGAAGCTGCTTGAACCGGCGGAGGTTCGCGAGTTCTTTGCGAAGCTGGGCTCCTTCGGCGTCCCCACCTGCCTCAGCGAGATCACCATCACTTCGGCGGGAGAAGGGGAGCGCGGCGAGATGATCCAGGCGATAATCGCCCGCAATCTCTACCGCCTGTGGTTCAGCCTGCCTTCGATGATGGGCATCACCTGGTGGAACATCGTGGACAACTGCGGGGCCGCCGGCGAACCCAACATTTCCGGCCTTTTCCGTCGCGACATGACTCCTAAACTCGCTTATTACGCCCTGGACCAGTTGTTCAACCACGAATGGCGTACAAATCTTGAACTAGCACCGAAGGGCGGCAAGATTGCCTGGCGCGGTTTCCGCGGCACATACCGCATCAGTTGGACCGACCCTAAGGGCCGTCAGCACAGCGAAACTTTCGAATTGAATTAACGGACTTTAAGGGAGACCACCTTCCCGTTCTTCCATCGCAGGTCTACGGTCTTGCCGCCGCGGGTGCGCAATCCGCGCATGCTGCCGGAGGCCCAG
>JAGABD010000025.1 GCA_017614795.1 Bacteroidales bacterium | reverse complement strand
TAGATTTGAGCCGCTTTGTTGAGGACATCCACCTGGTCGAAGGCATCCATAATGTCTACATCTACTGCAAATACGCCGTGCTTCTCCCACATTACTACGTCGTAGTCTTCGTCGATGGCCTTAATCGTTGCCTCGGCCAGCGCTACGCTCGACGGAAGCATATACGGAACCATCCCCAGACCTCTGGGGCAGAAGGCTTTGGTCTCCGGAATCATTGACCACAGCATATGGGTGGCAGCGTCTTTCTGCAGCCATTTGCGGCTGTGCGTAAGCGCGACCAGCTCGATGGGATGGGTGTGCAGGGATGCGCGATAAGGGGAGCCCTTTGCGAGCAGATAGTCGTGAACGGCAAGGTGTGAAGGCAGTTCCGACGTGGGTGCGACAGGACTGTCCGCAACTATTTCGTAGCTTGCGCAGTCGGGCAGGATGCGGATGATGGCGCCGTTTGCCATAGGGTTACGAGCCAGGTCGCGCATACGCTTGCCGGTACCTTTACAGTAGAACCAGCAGTCTTTGAGATGAGGCAGGGTTTTACCGATGGGGTGAGGTCCGCTGATGCCCGGCAGGGCCCTCAGGGTATCATCCACCCATTCACTGACATTCACTGTAATATTTCCGCCGTTGCGTTCGGCCCAACCCTTCTGCCAAAGGTATCCGGCGACTTCTGCAACACGCTCGACCTGGGCTTTCAGGCCCGGTCTGTTGTCTAAAATGCTCATATCAACTGAGGTAGGAATGTACTGACAATCAGAATCAACAAGCCGGTTACCAGAACGGTGACCGTTGCCCGAGAAACACCTTTCCATTCCTTCAGGATGATGCCCCAGACATTGCTGAAAATGACATTAAGCGCCATCAGGATGCACCAGCTGAAAGTGATGAGTGCGGGGGATTCGGCAAGGAAGCCTTTTCCCAGCGACAGTCCGAAGAACTGGCTGTACCAAAGCAGTCCGGCCAGGGTGCAGAAAGCAAGGTTGTTTCCCCAGAGGGCCTTCTGCCCGTAGTCTCCCCAGGTCTTGTTCTTACTGTTCTGCCAGAAGCAGTAGACGGCATTGGTGAGGAAGCCGCCAATAGTCACCAGGAGCGTAGCCGGCAGGCTCTTGAAGATTTCAGGGGTCTCTGCCCAGGAAAGAGGCTCGCCGAAGCTGAGGCCGATGTTGAAGCAGGCGCTCATAAAGCCGCAGAGAAGAGCCACCAGGATGCCTTTCCCGAAGTTGAAGTCCTTGACGGCCTTCTTCTTTTCTTCTTCGGGAAGTGCGGACGCCTTCATTGCTCCCGCCACTCCGATAATGGCAATACCGATGAGTGTTACCACCACACCGATAATGACGGAAGATGTGAGGTCGTGGGCGTGTCCGGTGAACACGGGGCCGAGAATGGCACCGAGGCCGGCGCAGGTTCCAAGTGCGATGCTCTGCCCGAGGGCTATGCCCAGATAGCGCATGCTGAGTCCGAAGGTGAGGCCGCCTACGCCCCACAGCACTCCGAACAGGATGGTGAGGAGGCTGGCCTTACCATTGGCGGCGAACAGTTGCAACAGTGACTCTCCGGCAGGAATGGCCAGGAGCGCTCCCAGAAGCGGGAACAGCAGCCAGGCGAATACGCCCTGCACCACCCAGTAACTCTCCCAGCTCCAGGACTTGATTTTGTTGATGGGGACGTAGCAACTGCTCTGGCAGAACGCCCCGATCGCAATGATCAATAAACCGAATACTATGTTCATTTCTATCTCTTGCTGGTTACTTCTTTCTCGTATTTCTCGATTTCGGGAATGAAGGCCTCGCCGACGGGCACGCCGTTCTTATAGTTGAACCAGTCGAACACGGCGCCGAAAGGCAGGGTCTTGGCTTCTTCCAGAAGCGCAAGGCGCTGGAATCCCTTGCCCGCATCTTCGTATTCGCGAAGCTTTGCAAGCGGCTCCAGAAGTGCGCTGAGCAGGCATTTCTGCGTAGCGCGGCTGCCGATCACATAGGCGCCTATGCGGTTGATTGCTGCATCGAAGTAATCCAGTCCGATATGTGCGCGGTGCAGCGCGTCGGCACGTACTATCTCCTTGAAGAGGTCGAGCGTCTGGTCGTTCATTATGGTAACGTGGTCGGAGTCCCAGCGGATGGGGCGGGACACGTGGAGCATCAGTTCGGGCACGAACAGAAGCAGCGATGCCACCATGTCGGACACGTTCTCCGTCATCTCGTAATGGCCCGTGTCCAGAGTGTACATTAGTTTGCGGGTGGCGCAGTAACCGGCCACGAAATCGTGGGAACCTACCGTGTAGCTTTCAAGGCCAATGCCGAAGAGCTTCGCCTCAAGGCAGGTCTTCATGCCGGGGAGATCCTCTTTCAGAATCTCGTCGAGAGAATCTGCGAAAATCTCGCGGTAGCGCTTGCGCTCCACGGTCTGGTCCTTGCTGCCGTCGTGCACCCAGATGTTCATTATACAAGGGTCTCCCTGGGCTTTTCCCATCGCATCGGCAATGCGGCGGCAACGCTTGGTGTGCTCGATCCAGAAATCGCGGATACCCTTGTCGGGATTGCTCAGCGACAGGTCGCCGCTCTTGGGATGCCCGAAGGATGTGGAGTTGAAATCGAGCTTGAGGCCGTTTTCTTTCGCCCACTGAATCCAGCTCTCGAAATAACGGACGTCCACCTGGTCGCGGTCCACGAATTTGCCGCCGAAATCGCCGTAGATTTCGTGCAGGTTCAGGCGGTGGTTGCCGGCGATGAGGCTCTTGGCGAACAGGACATCCTTGCGGACCTCGTCGATGTTGCGGGCCCTGCCGGGATAATTGCCGGTGGTCTGGATGCCGCCGGAAAGTCCCGCCGCACTTTCAAAACCGATTACGTCGTCGGTCTGCCAGCAATGCAGGGAAATTGGAGTTTTTTCGAGAATCTCGACAGCTTTGTCGGTGTCTACTCCGACAGCGGCATAACGCTCTTTCGCTATCTCGTAGGACTTGAGGATTTGTGCTTCTTTCATTTTATGACGGGTTATAAGTTTTAACTTCGAAGGCTTCGGCTATCATGCGGCGCATTTCCCAACGGTCTGCAACGAGGCCCGCGGCTTTGGCCTGAAGCATAATATTGCCGATAGCCGTGGCTTCGGTAGGGCCTGCAACCACCGGTATGCCGATGGCGTCGGCCGTCCACTGGTTGAGCAGTTCGTTGGCGCTGCCACCGCCTATTATGTGGAGTTTTTCTATCTTGAAGGGGGCGAAGCCCTGAAGCATTTCCAGGACTTCTTTATAGCGGTCTGCGAGGGAATGGTAGATGCAGGAGACGACCTGCGCGTCGGTCATCCCGCCATTGCCGACCTGACCGACAATCTCTTCCACCATATTTGCCGGGTTGGCAAACCTCGGATCGTCGGGGTTTATCCGCCCGGGGAATGCGGCCTCGGCCTTGGCCATCTCTACAAGCTGAGCGTAGGAATAATCCTTGCCTTCCGCCTTCCAGACCTTGCGGCATTGCTCCAGGAGCCACATCCCGGTAATGTTCTTGAGAAAGCGGGTGGTACCTTCGATGCCGCCTTCGTTGGTGAAGTTGAGACGGGCGCTGTCGGCATTGATAACCGGCGCCGGCACTTCGATTCCCATGAGGCTCCAGGTGCCGCTGGAAAGGTATGCGAACTTCTCATCCGCTGCCGGCACGGCGGCAATGGCAGATGCAGTGTCGTGCCCAGCCACTGCTACGACGGGTATGCCATGGTACTTGCCGATCTCCACCCCCGGCTGGACAATAGGGAGCAGGACATCGCTCCTCAGACCCAGGCTTTCCAGAAGGCCCTTGTTGAACTGGCGGGTAGCCTGGTCCATCATGCCGGAGGTTGAGGCTATCGTGTATTCGCAAACCATTTTACCGGTGAGCATGTAGGCCAGCAGGTCCGGTATGAATAGGATGTTCTTAGCGTCGAGCATCGGAGCGAACCCCTCCTTCTTCTGTGCATAGAGCTGGAAGATGGAGTTGAAGTTCATTATCTGTATGCCTGTGGCTGCGTAGAGTTTTTCGCGGGGTAAGGTTTTATAGATTTCCTCGGGGATGCCGTCGGTGTAAGGATCGCGGTATGCGCGGGGGTTCCCGAGGAGGGAGCCGTCGCCGGCCACGAAGCCGAAGTCGACGCCCCAGGTGTCTATGCCGATGGAGTCCGGCACTATGCCTTCGTGCTCCAGCTGGGACAGGCATTTGCAAAAGTGCTCGTAGATGCCCAAGATATCCCAGTAATACTTTCCGTGCAGTCCAATTATGCCGCTGGGAAAGCGGTAAACTTCTTTCATCTCGAAATGGCCGTCGGTAAACGTGGCCAGCACGGCGCGGCCGGAAGTGGCGCCGCAATCGAAGGCGAGAAAACGCTTTTTCATCATTTATCTTCTGAATTGATGTAAATATACCCAAATAAATGATTATATTGGCATTAATTCAAAACAATAACACTGAAATATGAAAAGAGAAGCTTTCAAAATGTTCCTCAAACCCGGTTTTGAGGAGGAATACGCAAGGCGTCATGCAGCCATCTGGCCGGAACTCAAGGCACTGCTCCAGGAATCCGGCGTAGGCGATTATTCTATTTTCTGGGACAAGGATACGAACATCCTGTTCGCCGTCCAGAAGACCTCGGGCGAAGGCGGTTCGCAGGACCTCGGCGACAATCCTATAGTCCAGAAATGGTGGGCTTATATGGCCGACATTATGGAGACGAATCCGGACAATTCGCCCGTCAGTATCCCCCTGCCGGAATTGTTCTATATGGAGTAGGGCGGGATTTGCCCGCCTTTGGCGGCCACATCCCTGGGAGGGGTGGGGGTCAAATATGGAAGCCTAGCAGCTCCGCTGCTTGGGCTTTTTCGTTACCAGCCCTTACGTGAGCAAGCTCCCGACGGGTGGCAACAAAAAAGCCCGGTGCGTTGCACCAGGCTTCCTTTTTGAGCGGAAAACGGGATTCGGACCCGCGACCTCAACCTTGGCAAGGTTGCGCTCTACCAACTGAGCTATTTCCGCAAGGGACTGCAAAGATAGACGGATTTTTTGAATTTGCAAAATAAAATGTTGTAAATTTGCGGCGATGTACTACAACCTCATGAAGATGCCGGCGATGGTACTTTCCGGCAGGGGGATAATCACCAGAGTGGATGAAATCCTCAAAGAGTACCACCTTTTCTTCCCGAAAAGGGTGCTGATAACCCAGGAGGAACTGTACGGCTGGTATGGTTCCCAGCTGGACGGTTGCGCAGACGAGGTGATCTTCGTAAAGGGAGGCTATTTCGACGAAGCGTCGGACCTGATGGCCAAACTCACCGACAAGGACGCCCTTCTTCTGGCTTTCGGCGGCGGTTCCGTACTGGACCTCGTCAAGTATTGCGCATCCAAACGCGACCTTCCTTATATTAATATACCGTCCGCGCTGTCGAATGACGCCGTCTATTCCTGCGTCGCCCGTCTGATCGGACATAACGGCAAGAAACGCAGCCTCAGCGTGCAGCCTCCTCTGGCGGTGCTGGTGGACTTCGAGGTGGTGAGCAAGAGCCCCAGGAAGATGTCCCTCGCAGGTATGGCGGACGTCATCTCCAACCTTTCGGCCTGCGAAGACTGGCTTCTGGCAAAGAAGGATACGGGCGAACGCATCAACGAACTCGCCTTCAACCTCGCGCGCCAGGCGGCCCTTCCGCTGTTCGAGCACGCGGAGGACGTTGGTTCCGACGCGTTCTTCGCCGACCTGGCCGGAGGAATCGTCACATCGGGTATGTCCACCATCATTTCGGGCGACACCCGCGGCGTTTCGGGAGCGGAGCACCTGATTTCCCACGCAATCGACGAGTATTTCCCCGAGAAGGCGACGCTCCACGGCCTCCAGGTTGGCTGGGCGCATCTGTATATCGAGAAGCACCTTCGTCATAATGAGAAGGAAGCCGCGAGGCTCGAGGCCTTCTTCGAGTGCACCGGCCTTATGAACGCCATCCGCGAGAACGTGCCCTGGACGGACGACGACTTCCTCTCGCTGGTGCCGTACGCCCTCAAGATCAGAAAACGTTACACAATTTTAAACAGTCTTTAAAATTAAATAGTTATGAAAAAGATTTTTGCAATTTTGGCCGTTTGCGCCCTGGCGGTGCTGGCCGTTTCTTCGTGTAAGTGTTGCGGCAAGAAGGCTGCCGAGAAAAAGGCCTGCTGCTGCGTAGAATGCAACTGCGAAAAGTGCTGCTGCGACAGCGCAGAAGTCGCCCCTTGCTGCAAGGATGGCGAAAAGGCTTGCTGCTGCGAGGAGTGCAAGTGCCCCAACTGCTGCTGCAAGAAGGCTGAGGCTTGCGCCGAAGGCGAAGCCTGCCATAAGGCAGAATGCGCTGAGGGTGAGGCTTGCCCCAAGGCAGAAGGCTGCGAGAAGCCTTGCTGCAAGAAAGAGTGCGAGAAGCCTTGCGAGAAACCCGCTAACGAATAATGAAGAGGGTTGCCCTGGTTACCGGCGGAAGCCGGGGAATCGGACGGGCGGTCAGTGTCAAGCTGGCCGCCGAGGGTTACTATGTGCTGGTGAACTACGTCTCCAACGACGCGGCCGCACAGGAAACCCTGGCTCTTATGCAGGACGCCTGCGGTGCTCCCGCGGGCGAACTGCTCAAATTCGACGTAGCCGACTACGCCGCGACGGAAAAGGCTCTTGCGGATTGGCAGGCCGCCAACCCCGACGACTACATCTCGGTGCTGGTGAACAACGCCGGAATCCGCAAGGACAACCTTCTGTTGTGGATGGAACCGGACGACTGGTACAAGGTTCTCCGGACCAACCTGGACAGCTTCTACAATGTAAGCAAGCAGGTGCTCCAGCCTATGGTCGTGCATCGCGGAGGCCGCATCATCAACATCGCGTCGCTTTCCGGCCTGAAAGGCCTTCCCGGGCAGACGAACTACAGCGCCGCCAAAGGCGGGCTCATCGCTGCCACAAAGGCTCTGGCGCAGGAGGTGGCCGCCCGCAAGGTGACGGTCAACGCAGTGGCTCCGGGCTTCATCGCCACCGATATGGTGGAGGGCCTGGACGCCGACGAACTCGCAAAGACAATCCCGGCGAAACGCTTCGGGAAGCCGGAGGAGGTGGCGGATCTGGTCGCCTTCCTGGCCAGTGAGAAAGCCGGCTACATAAACGGCGAAGTAATCAGCATCAACGGCGGCATTTATTAGTGCCGCCGCTTTTGTATCTGCAGGATTCCGGGAAATTTCTTATATTTGAAAGATTAAAAACTTAAAGCTATGTCAATTTGGTTCTGGTGGGTCGTTGCGGCCCTTGTGTTCATCATCCTGGAAATCTTCACTTCCGGATTCGCGGTGGCGTGCTTCTCCGTCGGTTGCCTGGCTGCCGCGGTAAGCGCAGCCATCGCTCCCCATACTCTCTGGCTCCAGGTACTGCTCTTTGCGGTATTCTCGGTGCTGGCAATAATCTTCGTGCGTCCCCTCGTCCTGAAGTATATGGACAAGGGCGAGAAACCTTCCAACGCCGACACCATCGTCGGGCAGAGCGCCAAGGTGGTCGAGGCCATCCCCGCAGGGGACAAAGGTCGCGTCCGCGTATTCGGAGACGACTGGCAGGCAGTGGGAGAAGGCGGAGCGGCCATCCCGGAAGGGGCCAAAGTAATCATCGTCGCACGCGACGGCAACATCGTAACAGTTAAAACATTATAGACTATGACCGGACTTATTATCGTAGGCATCATTGCCTTAATCGTAGTTATTTACGTCCTTTCCGGATTCACCATCGTGCAGCAGTCCTCCACAATCGTGGTGGAAAGGCTCGGACGCTACAACCGCACCCTGCCTTCGGGCATCAACTTCATTCTCCCCATCCTGGAGAAGCCCCGCACCGTCGAAACAACGGTAGTGCGCAAGATGCCCACGGGCGAAGACCGCGTATTCTTCACCCGCACGATCCGCATCGACCTGCGCGAACAGCTCTTCGATTTCCCCGACCAGGACGTCATCTCCAAGGAGAACATCATGCTCAAGATCAACGCGATGATCTACTACCAGATCACCGACCCGTTCAAGAGCGTATATGAGATCAACAACCTCCCTCTCGCAATCGAAAAGCTCACTCTCACCACCCTGCGTTCGGTTATCGGCGAGATGAGGCTCGACGAAATCCTCTCCACCCGCGAGGCCATCAACAACAAGATCCGCAACGTGCTGGACGACACCACCAACAAGTGGGGCGTCAAGGTCAACCGCGTGGAGCTGCTCGACATCACCCCTCCGGCAACCGTGAAGGATGCCATGGAGAAGGAAATGAAGGCCGAGCGCGAAAAGAGGGCCCAGATTCTCGAGGCGGAAGCGTCCAAGCAGAGCGAGGTGCTCCGTTCGGAAGGCGAGAAGGTCGCCCGCATCAACAAGGCGGAAGCCGAGAAGCAGACCAAGATTCTCGAGGCCCAGGGAAAGGCGGAGGCCAAGGTGGTCCAGGCGCAGGCGGAAGCAGACGCCATCGGGCGAATTGCAGCCGCAGTCAAGGGCGGGAAGATGGATCCCGCGCACTATATGCTCGCGGAGCAATACATCAGCAGCCTCAAGGAGATATCCAACGGCAAGGACAACAAACTCGTCTATCTGCCTTACGAGGCATCCACGATGCTTTCTTCCATCGGCGCGCTGAAGGATATCTTCCAGAAGTAGCATTTGGGGAAACAGGCGGTAATAATCGGCAGCGGACTCGGGGGGCTTGAGTGCGCCCTGATTCTGGCGCGCCGCGGCTATGAAGTGACAGTGCTGGAGAAGCATCCGTCGCGGGCCGGCGGCTGCCTTCAGAGTTTCGTTCGCGCCGGCCGCACATTCGATACCGGAGTACACTATGTCGGAGGGCTTGGAGAGGGCGAAAGCCTCAACAGGCTCTTCGGCGAATTCGGTCTGCTGGACCTTCCCTGGAAGCAGATAGACCCGGACTGCGTCGACGAAATAGTAATCGACGGCAAAGCCTATCCCCTGGCTTCGGGGGCGGAGCGTTTCATCGCGAAACTGGCGGAGCTTTTCCCTGCGGAGAAAGATGGCCTGGAGCGCTTTGTGGTGGCTTTGGGCGAGGTTGGCACCCATATTTTCGACGCCGTAGGGCCGGACAACGAAGGTCCCAATCCGCTTTTCAGCCGGAGCGCCTACGAGTTCCTGTGCGAGACCATCCACGACGAAACTCTGCGCCGCGTTCTCAGCGGAGCGTTCATGCGCGTCGAGCTCGCCGCGGACAGCCTGCCTCTTTACAATTTCGCGCAGATAAACAATTCCTTCGTCCAAAGCGCCTGGAAGCTCGAAGGCGGCGGTCAGCAGATAGCGGACAGGCTCGTGGAGCAGATAGAAGCGCTCGGCGGAAAGGTCCTGCTGGGCGCAGAGGTGACGGGGATAGAGGTCGTTGGCGGACGGGTTGCGGGCGTCAGGGTTGCGGGCAATCTCCTGCCGGCAGATCTGGTCGTCAGCGATATGCACCCTGCCGCGACGCTGGCGCTTCTGGGAGAAGAAGCCGGCGTGCGCAAGGCCTATCGCTCTCGCATCTGCTCGCTGCCGTGCGGCTTCGGCGTATTCACCGCAAACATCGCCCTGAAAAAGGGCATCATCCCCGCAAGGGAAAACAACATCTACGCTTATGCTCCGGGCGCCGATCCCTGGCATCCCGCCGAAAAGGGGACGGACCGCGTAATGATCTACTTCTACCCTTCGGAAGACTGCTTCGCCGACAGGCTCGACCTCATCTCCCCGATGGCGGTCCAGACGGAGGATTACGACGCCGCGAAGGAGGCGAAACTGCTTGAAACTCTTGCACTTGCAGAAACGGCGCTACCGGGGCTGCGCGATGCTGTGGCGGAGGTTTGGACCAGCACCCCGCTGACCTGGGAACGCTTCACCGGCACTCCGGGCGGATCGGCCTTCGGAATCCGCAAGGACTGGCGCAACCCCATGGGAACTCTCATCCCTTCACGTACTCCCGTGAAGGGCCTGTGGCTGACCGGGCAGAACCTCAACCTGGCCGGCCTTCTCGGGGTCAGCATCACCTCGGTGCTGACCTGCAAAATGATTCAGGAATCCGGGGATTAACCCTTCTTTACGATAAGGCTCGAATTGGTGCCTCCGAAGCCGAACGAATTGCTGAGGAAGCAGTCGAAATGCGCGGCCTTGGTTTCGGGCACTATCAGCAGGTGCTCGGAATCTTCGTCGGGGTGCTCGAAGTTGAGGTTGCCGGCAATGAAGTCGCCGTGCATCATCAACAGGGAATAGATGACTTCGGACGCTCCAGCCATCCACATTTCGTGTCCTGTCTGGCCTTTGGTGCTGGTTACCGGCACGCTCTTCTCGCCGAAAACGGCATAAATCGCCTTGGCTTCATTGGCATCACCAACGTGGGTGGAGGTGGCGTGGGCGTTGATGTATCCGATGTCCGCGATTCCGAGGCCGGCGCGGTGAAGGGCCATCTCCAGAGAACGTTTCGGCCCGTCTACGTTGGGGGTCGAGATATGGTCGCCGTTGCCGGAAAAACCGTAGCCCAGAACCTCTCCGTAGATGTGCGTTCCGCGCTTCACGGCGCTTTCGTAACTCTCCAGAATAACCGTTGCGGCACCGCCCGAAGGCACAAGTCCGTCGCGGTCGCGGTCGAAGGGACGGCTCGCCTTGGCGGGGTCGTCGGTGCGTACCGAGAATGCAGAAATGCCGTCGAAACTGCCTACTCCGTAGGGGTTGGTTTCCTGGGCTCCGCCGCAGACGACGATGTCCTGCAGGCCGTTCTGGATGAGCAGGGCGCCGAGCCCGATGGCGTGGGACCCGCTGGCGCAGGCACCGGACACCGTGAGGTTGATTCCGCGTAGCTTGAAGATGCAGTCCAGGTTCATAGTCACCGTGCTGTTCATGCTCTGGAAAATCGAGCCGGAACCGCAGAGGGTGGTGTCGTTCTTTTCGCGCATCAGGTCCCATCCCTTCACGACGGGTTGTGCGGATGAATCGTTGCCGAAGAGCAGTCCCACTTCGTGGGCTGCGAGGAAATCTTCGTCGATGCCGGCGTCGCGCAGGGCGTCACGGGTAGAGCAATAGGCGTACATCGCCTGCTCGGGCATGAAGGCCCTTTGCTGGCGGCTCAGTTCACCCTTGAGTTCGGGCATCGGAACCACGCCCGTGAGGGGGGAGCGGAAGCCCATCTCGATACGCTGAGGGTCTATTATGATTCCGGATTTTCCTTTGTAAAGGGAATCGCGCACTTCGTCGAGCGTGGTTCCCAGGCACGACCATATTCCCAGGCCGGTGATTACAACTCTGTTTTGCATATAATGCAAAGATACACTATTAACTCAATTATTCGTATCTTTGAAGACTGTAACAAAGCATTATGACAGATTTTAAAGTAAAGGATGTCGAAAAGGTACTTTTCGGGGGCGCGAAACTGGACCCCGCGAAGCTGCCTCTCGACGAAGTGAAAGAGTGCTACGATTTTCTGAAGGAATTCGCGTCGGAAAAGGTGATTTACGGCATCAACACGGGCTTCGGTCCTATGGCCCAGTGGCGCGTTGACGACGCTTATCTCACAGACCTTCAATACAATATCATCCGTTCCCATTCCACCGGAGCGGGCGAACCCCTGCCGGATATCTATGTGAAATCCGCGATGATAGCGCGCCTCGGCACCTTCCTGCAGGCACGCAGCGGCGTCCATCCCGACCTGGTGAATCTTCTCGTGGAGATGATTAACCGCGACATCTTCCCCTTCATTCCCCAGCACGGCAGCGTGGGAGCCAGCGGTGACTTGGTGCAACTTGCGCATCTCGCCCTCTGTATGATTGGCGAAGGCAAAGTGCATTACAAGGGAGAGTGGCGTCCCAGCGGCGAGGTTCTTGCCGAGAACGGGCTCCAGCCCTTCAAGATCCATATCCGCGAAGGCCTCTCGATTTGCAACGGAACGTCCTTTATGACCGGCATCGGGGTGGTCAACCAGATTTATGCGAAGCGCCTGCTCGACTGGGCTACGCTCGCAGGGGTGATGATGAACGAGATAGCCTCGTCTTATGACGATCTGATGGCGGAGCCCCTAAACAAGGTCCGCCGCCAGGAAGGACAGCAGGTAATCGCGCGCCGTCTGCGCGAACTCAGCGCCGGAAGCGGATGCCTCGAAAGCCGCGAGCACGCACTTTACGAGGGGAAGCACAAGGAGGCGGTGTTCGACCACAAGGTGCAGCCGTACTATTCCCTGCGCTGCCTGCCCCAGATTCTCGGCCCCGTGTACGAGACCTTCGAGAATGCGGCGAAAGTGCTGGAACGCGAGCTCAATTCGGCCTGCGACAATCCTATAGTGGACCCCGAAACCCGCAACGTCTACCACGGAGGCAACTTCCACGGCGACTACATCTCGCTGGAAGAAGACAAGGTGAAGATTGCGACGGTGCGCCTGGTGCAGACCGCCGAAAGGCAGCTCAACTATCTCTTCCACGACCGCATCAACGGCATCCTGCCTCCGTTCCTGAATCTCGGCAAGCTCGGTCTCAACTACGGAATGCAGGCCTGCCAGTTCACCGCGACTTCCACGACGGCCGAGTGTCAGACGCTGGCTATGCCGAACTACGTGCATACAATTCCCAACAACAACGACAACCAGGACATCGTGAGCATGGGCACCAATACCGCCCTGCTTTGCAAGAGGGTGCTGGACAATGCTTACCAGGTGTTTGCCATCCAGTACATCGCCCTCGCACAGGCGGTCGACTGCCTCGGCATCTCCGGCAAGCTCGCCCCCGCGTCCCGCAAGGCTTACGACGACGTCCGCGCCATCATCCCCGTCTTCAGGGAGGACGCCCCGTTCTACGAAGCCATCGCCAAAGTGGAAGAATACCTGCGTACTAAACCTCTGAACCTCAAATAATTATGAACCTTTTCCCCGAACTCGAGAAAAGATACACCGAAGAGCAGTACTCCGCCCGCGAGGCCCAGCGCCTTGCCGAGTTCATCGCCTTCGGCCCCGCCGTGTTCCAGGCCACCCGCCTGATGGTGAAGTTCGGCATCCTCGACGCCCTTCGCGATTCTTCCGACGGTCTTACCCAGGAGGAACTCAAGGAGAAGCTGCCCGAGCTTTCGGCCTATGCCATCAAGGTGCTGCTCGAAGCTTCGCTCAGCATAGGCACCGTCCTGGTGGATACGGCAACCGACAAGTTCCGCATCAGCAAGGTCGGCTGGTTCCTGCTTACCGACCCCGCCACCAAGGTCAACCTCGACTTCAACAACGATGTCAACTACGAGGGTTTCTTCCGTCTGGAGGAGACTTTCCGCGAGGGCAAGCCAGAGGGCCTGAAGCATTTCGGCGACTGGAGCACGGTCTATGAAGGCCTCTCCCAGCTGCCCGAAGATGCAAAGAAGAGCTGGTTCGCATTCGACCATTTCTATTCGGACACTTCCTTCGACGACGCCCTGCGCATCATATTCTCCTCTCCCGTGAAGAATCTGCTGGACGTCGGAGGCAATACCGGACGCTGGGCGCTGAAGTGCGTGGAATACGACCCGAAGGTCGAGGTGACCATAATGGACCTGCCGCAGCAGATAGAGATGATGTACCAGAACGTCGCGGGCAAGACCGGGGCGAAGCGCATCCATGGCTACGGCGGAAACCTGCTGGATCCTGCCACGAAGATGCCTTCCGAACCCAAGTTCGACGTAATTTGGATGAGCCAGTTCCTCGACTGCTTCAGCGAGGCGGAAATCCTCAGCATCCTGAAGCGTGCCGCTTCGATAATGACTCCGGACACCCGTCTGTGCATTATGGAACTGCTCTGGGACCGCCAGCGCTTCGAACCTGCCGCGATGTGCCTGACTCTCACCAGCCTCTACTTCGCGGCAATCGCCAACGGCAACAGCAAGATGTACCACAGCGGCGACTTCCTGCATCTCGTGGACGAGGCGGGACTCAAGATTGAAACTATTTACGATGGAATTGGACAGGGCCACAATATCCTTGTCTGCAAAAAGAAATAATTATGGACAAAGCGCAAATCATAGAGAAAATCAACGCTTTTCTCGTGGAAGATTTCGAAATTGAAGAGGGAAAGCTTCTTCCCGAGGCCAATTTCAAGAAAGATCTCGGCATCGACAGCCTCGACATCGTGGACGTCGTGGTGATGGTGGACAAAGCCTTCGGCGTGAAGATCAAGGCGGAAGACCTCCGCACGGTCACCACTCTGCAGGCGTTCTACGATTTCATCGACGCCAAACTTAACGGCTGATGTCCTCGACCGGGCAGCAGAAGGCCACTGAGCAGTGGCGCGGAACAACGGATGGGACCCCCTGGATGCACAGGGCGCTCATCCGCATTCTGCGTTTCACTCCGCTCTGGTTCATCTATTTCATAATGGCCCTGACTCTGCCCTTCTATATGGTTTTTCGCCCCAAGGCCGCCCTCGCCATCTGGCATTATTTCCGCCGCAGGCAGGGCTTCGGCGTCTTCAAGACCTTCTGCCAT
This sequence comes from Bacteroidales bacterium, assembly GCA_017614795.1. The sequence continues at coordinate 15,676 of JAGABD010000025.1, read as the reverse complement.
CTGTGGAAGAACCATTTCGGCTTCGGCCAGGTGGTGGTGGACAGGTTCGCCGCATACGCCGGCAAGAAGTTCCGCATAGAGGTGGTGGGGCATAACCATTACCGCGAAATCGAGGCGACGGGCAAGGGCTTTATGATGATATCATCCCATATCGGCAACCACGAGATGGCGGGGTACGACCTTCGCGCCAAGGCACGGCTCAATGTGCTCGCCTATGGCGGAGAGGTCGAGGAGGTGAAGAGCGGCCGCGCCCGTCTTCTGGCCGAGAACAACATCCGTATGGTGCCCATCACCGACGGCATCTCGCATATTTTCGTGCTGAAGGACGCGCTGGAGAACGGCGAGGTGGTGGATATCCACGGCGACCGCCTTTTCGGTTCACCCAAGGCATTCGAGTGTTCGGTGCTCGGCGCTCCCGCCGACCTGCCGCAGGGCCCGTTCGTGCTGGCCAGTTCGCTGGCGGAAGACCTTCCGGTGATCGCGGTGTTCTGCGTCAAGGTCGGGTACAGGCATTTCAAGATCTACATTGAGCGGCTCGACGCCCCCTCCGCGTCGGGCGCATCCCCCGCGTCGGGCAAAGGGCAGCCAGGAGTCCCGCAAGGGGAGCTCCAGTCTGCATTGCCCGTCCCGGAAAGCCCCCGCAGCGCCCGAGAGAGGGCCCAGGCGCTGGCGCAACGCTATGCCGACGCCGTGTCGGGCATACTCAAGCGCTACCCCGACCAATGGTACAACTTCTTTGAATTCTGGAAATGAAAGTCGACATCGCCGCCATACTCCCGCAGCGCCCGCCGTTCGTGATGGTGGAAGAGTTCGTCAGTTTCAGCATGGAGACTGTGGTTACGGCGCTTACCGTGCGTGCCGACAACATCTTCTTTGAAGACGGGGCCCTTGCGGCCGAAGGGCTTCTGGAGAATTTCGCGCAGACCTGCGCCGCCAGAATCGGATATATCAACAAGTACATTCTGCATCGCGACGTGAACATCGGTTTCATAGGCGCGGTGAAGAATTGGACACTCCATCGCCTCCCCGTTGAGGGCGAGAGGTTCGAGACCCGCATCGACGTGATTCAGGAGATCGGCCCGATGCTCAAGGTCGGAGTGGTTGCCAAGGTGGGTGATGATGTGCTTGCGGACGGAGAAATGACCATCGCGCTGAGCGATATAGCGAAGTCGGAGTAATGGAGGAGCAGAAGATCATAGTTCGGGGGCACAGGCTCGAGATGTGGGAAACGACGCTTGACGGCGGTCGGAAGAGGATTCTGCGCTGCTACTGCGGCTACGGGCGCAACGGATATGCTGTAAAGAAGCGCGAAGGCGACGGCTGCACGCCTGTCGGTGTCTTCCCGCTGGAGATGGCCTTCGGCCTGGCGCCGAACCCGGGTACCGCGCTGCCTTGGAGAGATGTTACGCCATCCTCCTTCTGGTCCGGCGACAAGGAGAATTACAATACCTGGCAGGAGAGTCCCTGCAAAGAGGGCGAACGTCTGGCGGACTATCCGGTGCAGTACAAATATGCCGCTGTAATAGGCTACAACACGCTCGAACCGCGTTACGGTGCCGGGTCGGCGATATTCCTGCACTGCTACGGACCGCGCAAAAGCTGGTTCCAGTGCCGTTCGTCGAGGACCGCGACGGCCGGGTGCATCAGCGTTCCGGAATATGTGATGGTCCGGCTGTTGAAAGTTTTGCGCCCCGGGGCGGTAATAGACATTCAGGGATGATATATAAACTGGCAGACAATATCATTTCGCCGCTGGGCGTCGGAACCGAGGCGAACTATCGTGCGGTCAAGGCCGGGCGCAGCGCCCTGAAGGCCTACCCCGCCACGGAACTTCTGCCGGAAGGGTACTTCGCATCGCTGTTCGAAGAGAATTCTACGTTCGATGCGCGTTGCATCGCCTGCGCCGAACTTGCTATACGCGACGCCGGCATCGACGCTTCGTCCGACAGGGTGCTGTTCATACTTTCATCCACAAAAGCGAACGTGCTGGAGGCCCCGGCGGAGGCGGCGCTCAAGGTCTCGCGCCATTTCGGCAATCCGAACACCCCGCTGGTGGTGAGCAACGCCTGCATTTCTGGACTTGCGGCCCAGATAGAAGCGCTTCGCGCCATCGAATTCGGCCGCTGCGACTATGCCGTGGTGATAGGCGCCGACGTGATAGGACGCTTTATCATCTCCGGATTCCAGAGCCTGAAGGCCCTCAGCCCGGAACAGTGCAAACCGTTTGACGCGAACCGTTGCGGACTCAACCTTGGAGAGGCGGCCGCGTGCATAGTTTACGGCAAGAAGCCTCTGCGTGACGGCAAAGTCTGGTGCGCGGTTTCCGGAGCCATCTGCAACGACGCGAACCATATCAGCGGACCGTCGAGGACCGGCGAGGGAAGCTATCGGGCCCTTTCTCGCGTCATTGCCGGTGCTTCTTCCGTCATTGCCGGCGGCGACCGGCAATCTCCTGCCGATGACATCGCCTTTATCAACGTACACGGCACATCCACGCTGTACAACGACGAGATGGAGTCCATCGCCATCGACCGCGCAGGGCTGGCGGACATCCCCGTGAATACCCTCAAGGGCTACTTCGGCCATACTCTGGGCGCTGCGGGGGTGCTCGAAACCATCCTGAGCATGGCGGCGGTCGAGGACGGCACTGTGCTCGGTACCCGCGGCTTCGAAACCCTCGGGGTCAGCAGACCCCTCCGCCTCAGTTCGCAGAACGCTCCCATCGAGGGCGGCAAGCAGTCGTTCATCAAGCTTCTTTCCGGATTCGGCGGAGTCAACGCCGCGATGCTGTTCAGCCGCCGCGCCCCCGAAAGCGTTTTTGCTAACAACTTAATAGACAGCGCTTTACAGAAAATCGATGCGCCAAAACAGAGCATCGATTTTACACAAAATGTTGATAATCAAAAGATTAACGAAAACGCTCAAAAAGGGGTATGGGAGCGGCACTCAGTGGAGATAACGCCGGACAGGGTGGTGCTTGATGGCAAAAGGTTGATGCTTGACGGAGAGCCGCCAAACAACGGCGAACGTTTAGCTAAAGGCGCTGCGCTGCCGGAAGCCATCTACCGCAAATATATCGGCGACTGGCCGAAGTTCTTCAAGATGGATCCGCTCGCGCGGCTCGGTTTCGTGGCGTCGGAGCTCCTGTTGAAGGCCGAAGCGGGCATACTGTCGGCAGAAAACGCTGGCGAAGCAGCCCAAACCCCGGACGGGCAGGCAAAACCGGATGGCCGTTCCGACAGGGCGGTGATTCTTTTCAACTGCAGCGGATCCCTTGCCGACGACGTCAACTACCAGCGCGGCATCGACGGTCCCGACCATCTGGGCAGTCCCTCGCTTTTCGTCTATACCCTGCCGAACATAGTCACCGGCGAAATCGCCATCCGCAACAAGTACTTTGCGGAGACATCTTTCTACTGCATTCCCGAGCCCGACGAAGACATTATGCGAAACATAGTGGCGGAGGCCCTGGAACCCGGGATGTCGGCAATTGCAGGCTGGTGCGAGTGCTCTTCCGAAAACGACTTTTGTGCAAAAATGTATATCTTAGAAGGCTAAAATAAGTATTATGGCAAACGAACAATTAATTCTCGAAGTAAAGGAAAAAATCATCAAGGCCCTCAACCTTGCGGACCTGACTCCCGCCGACATCGACGCGGATGCGCCCCTTTTCGGCGAAGGCCTCGGCCTTGACAGCATCGACGCGCTCGAGTTCATCCTCCTGCTGGAGAGGGATTACGGCATCAAGCTCAAGAATCCCGCCGAAGGCAAGGAGATTTTCAAGAGCGTCGCCACTATGGCGGACCATATCGAGAAGAACCGTACGAAGTAGATTTTGAGAATCGTAATCACAGGTGCCGGAGTGGTGTCGGCGATCGGGCTGGACAAGGCCTCGACCGTCGCTTCGCTCTTTGAAGGGAGGTCGGGAATCGGCCCCCTGAAGCATCTGCAAACCGTCCATTCGGACTTGCCCTGCGGCGAAGTCGACCTCTCGGACGACGAGATGAAGGCCCGCCTCGGCATCCCTGCCGGCAGGACCGTCCCCCGCACGTCACTTCTCGGCATAATGGCCGTAAAGGAGGCTCTCGACCAGGCCGGAATCGGGCAAGAGGGCCGTGCCTGGCTGATCAACGGCACCACGGTGGGCGGAATGGACATCACGGAGCGGACCTATCCGAAGGTCGACACCAAACTCCACGACTGCGGAGGCTGCACGAACATTATTGCCGACTATTTCGGCATCTTCGGACAGGTTACGACCATCTCGACAGCCTGTTCCAGCGCGGCAAACGCCATAATCTTCGGCAGCGAACTCATAAAGGCCGGACGTGCGGACGTGGTAGTGGCGGGAGGCTCGGAAAGCCTCACCCGTTATCATCTGAACGGCTTCAACTCCCTGATGATTCTGGATTCGGAGAGATGCCGGCCCTTCGATGCGAGCCGCGCGGGCCTCAACCTCGGCGAAGGAGCCGGGTTCGTGGTGCTGGAGAGCGAGGAGCACGCAAGGGCGAGGAGAGCGGAGGCGCTTGCAATCGTAAGCGGCTACGGCAATGCCTGCGACGCGTTCCATCAGACGGCGACTTCTCCCGAAGGAGAGGGTGCTTTCCGGGCGATGGGCGAAGCCCTCGCGATGGCGGGACTCAAGCCCGAGGAGATAGGTTACGTGAACGCCCACGGCACAGGAACGCCCAACAACGATGCGACCGAGAGCGCCGCGCTGAGGCGCCTGTTTAGAGATACGATGCCGCCGGTTTCTTCGACAAAATCCTTTACCGGGCATACTACAAGCGCTTCCGGCGGAATAGAAACCGTCATTTGCCTTGAAGCCATCCGCCGTGGATTCCTTCCCGGCAACATAGGCTGGCAGAACCCGGACGATGCCTGCATTGAACCTCTGGCGAAAGCAACAGAGACAAAACCTCAGCATATCCTTTGCAACTCCTTCGGCTTCGGCGGCAACGACTCCGCGCTGGTGATTTCGGCGCCGTACGCCAAGACTCCGGATGCCGAACCCGCTCAGGCGGATGTAAAGGTGGTCGTCCGTTCGGCCGTATATCTGCAGGGCTCCGACTTCGAGTGGAAGCATCTTCTGAACCCTATGCAGGCAAGAAGGCTCGGAACCCTGATGAAACGTACTTTAGTGTCTTCGCTCGAGGCTCTTGACGGGCTCGTGCCCGATGCGGTGATAACCGCGACCGGCCTCGGATGCATGGAGAACAGCGAAAAGTTCTTGGCGGCGATGCTGGACAGCGGCGAGACGATGATGAGCCCCACCGACTTCATGCAGAGCACCCACAACACGCCGGGGTCCCTCATCTCCATACATCTCAAGGATCACGGCTACAACAGCACCTATTCGCAGGGCGCCGATTCGATGGCTTCCGCCCTGCTGGACGCCTGGCTTCAGCTGAAGAGCGGAAAGATACGCACGGCGCTGGTGGGTTGCCACGACGAGCTGACCCCCGCGACGGCGGGATACCCCGTCCCCGACGGGTCCCTGGCGCTGGTGCTTGAAGCTGTTCCCGCTTCGGAGCCCTGCGAGGACAAGTGCGAAATCACAGGCATTTCGGGCATCGGCCCCGTGGACGCACGGAATTTGTATGAAACCATCATTCGGAACAAAAAGATATGCTTAGACTTCTGATATTGTCCATAATACAGGCCGTCTTTTTCAGCGGCGGCCAGGTTCTGCTCAAGTTCGCGACCGGGCGCATCACCCGCCTGCAGTGGACCTGGGCCTGGTGGGGAGACCTTCTCACCAACTGGTGGCTGCTTGCGTCCGGCATCTGTATGGGAGTCGGCACCGTGATGTGGATGTATATCCTGAAGCACTGGCCCTTCAGCCAGGCCTATCCGATGCTCAGTCTGAGCTATATCATCAGCATGATCGCGGCGATGCTCATCTTTCACGAGCAGATTTCGCTCGTGCGCTGGCTGGGCGTGCTGCTTATTCTAACCGGTTGCGTGCTTGTGGCAAGATGATACGTTTGTTGCTCATAACGCTTTTGTCTTTCGTGGTTGCCGGCCCCGACCGGCAATCTCCCGACGACCTCGACCTCATCCGCGAAGCCTGCGGAAGCATCAAGACGATGCAGTGCGACTTCGAGCAGGAAAGGCATCTTTCGATGCTCTCCGACAAGCCCGTGGCGAAAGGCAAGATGTGGTTCGACGGCAAGAACGTCCGTTGGGAATACTCTACGCCCGAGCCCTTCCTGTTCGTGATGGACGGCACCAGCGTGCTGCTTCAGGGCAAGGAGCGCCAGGTCAAGGAGATCAGGACCAACCGTCTCTTCTCGCGCATCTCCAAGCTTGCCGACGGCAACAACATCCTGCTTGGGCAGGGCCTTGGCGACATTCCGGATTTCGATGCGGTGCTCACCCGCGAAAACGGAGTGCTGATTGTGGACCTCTTCCCCCTCAGGCACGATATCCAGCTTATGTTCAGGAAGGTGCGCCTGCATTTCGGCAAGGACTACAGGGTGCAGAAGGTCGAACTGCTTGAAAAAGGCGAGGACCGTACCGTCATCACCCTGAAGAACCAGAAGTATAACGCGGCGATACCCGCAAAACTGTTCGTGATAGAATGAAACTGAAGGGCTCGCTGTTCATCGTCATTGCCGGTCCCGAGCGGCAATCTCCCGTCCAGGCGGTCTATCGCATCCGCCTGAACCCGGACCACACAATCTACAAGGCGCATTTCCCGGAACTGCCCATCACCCCGGGCGTTATCCTGGTGCGCATTGGCGTGGAACTCCTCGGCGACCTGCTCGGCAGGAAGGTCCGGCTCGTGGGCGCGCCGAACGTCAAGTTCACCGCTCCGGTCTATCCGGAGGACGGGAAGGTCCTGGATTACGAAATCACGCTGAAAGAAGATTCTCTCGCAACGATAATCGTCAAGGACGGCGAGATAGTGTACAGCAAGCAGACGTTGAGGTATGAGTGAGAGCATCTGTGTCATAATACCGACCTACAACAACGCCGGAACGCTGCGCCAAGTCCTGGACGAGGTGCTGAAATACAGCGGCGATGTGATTGTGGTGAACGACGGCAGCACCGACGGCACGGCGAAGATACTCGAAAAATACACGGGCCGCATCGACACGGTCATCTTCCCGAAGAACCGGGGAAAGGGAGCGGCGCTGAAGGCGGGCTTCGACCTCGCGGCGGGGCAGGGCTATTCGTCGGCAATCACCATCGACGCCGACGGCCAGCATCTTCCTTCCGACATCCCGGCATTCCTCGAGGCGGCACGGCAGAACCACAGCGCGATGATAGTAGGCATCCGCGAAGACCTGGCGGCGGAAAACAAGTCCGGCGGCAGCACCTTTGCCAACCGCTTCTCCAACTACTGGTTCACGCTGCAGACCTGGGTGCGGCTGAAAGACACCCAGTGCGGCTATCGGCTCTATCCGCTGGGGAAAGTTCACACGATCAAGTTCCTGACCTCCCGTTATGAGGCCGAACTCGAACTGCTGGTATTTCTCGCATGGCGCGGCGCCCGGTTCGTGCAGCTTCCGGTGACGGTGCTCTACCCCGAGGACCGCGTTTCGCACTTCCGTCCCTTCGCCGACTTCGCCCGCATCAGCATCCTCAACACCGTGCTCTGCATTTTGGCCCTGATTTACGGCCTGCCCCGCCGAGCCCTTACAAAAGGCTGGCGGCTAATCAGCAGAAAACCAAATAGTTAAGCGATTCCTTCTACCCCAAAAACAGAACAGAAGGAATATAACAAATGATTGATAATCAACAAAATAGCCGCCAGTCTATGACCAAGGTTTTTCTAAAAATATTCGACTTCCTTCAAAAACGCCGGGCGCTGAGCGTGATTCTGGCGCTGGCGTTCGTTGCGGGGGCGGTATTTTTGGCGAAGGGCCTGCGCTATGGCGAAGATATCTCGGAATTCCTGCCGTCCAGCCCCGAAACGGAGCGCTACTCGGAGGTTTACAATGCGCTATCGCAGAAGAACAACATAATCCTGCTGTTCCGAGGCGATGATCCGTACGCGATAGGCGACGCTGTGGCGGAGTTCGAAGCCAACTGGGCCCGTTTGGACAGCACCGGCCTGGTGAGTGAGACGCAATTCTTCGCCGACGAGGGGATGGCATTTGCAATGCTGGATTTCCTGCGCGCGAACATCCCCTATTTCCTGACGGAAGATGACTACGCGCGAGCCGATTCGATCCTGGCGAGCCCCGAAGCACGTCGCAACCAGCTGGAGGCGGCACACAAGGCCCTTCTTTTCCCTTCCGGGCAGATGACGGCAGATGCCGTGAGGATGGACCCGATGGGTCTTTTCTCCGGCGTGACGTCGAGGCTTCGCGAAGCGTCTTCGGCGGACGGCTGGTCGGTCAGCGACGGCGTGGTGTTCACCCCTAACGGCATAGGTCTGGCGTTTATGACATCGCCCTACGGTATGAGCGAGAGCGGCAAGAACGCGGAAATCTCGAAACTCATCGACAAGGCGGCTGCCGCAACTATGGAAGCGGTTCCCGAGGTTAAGGTTTCTGCAACCGGCGGGCCTCTCATCGCGGTTAGCAACGCATCGCAGATAAAGCGCGACAGCGTGCTGGCCATTTCCCTTGCGGCGCTGCTGATCCTGCTTCTGCTTTTCATCTCCTACCGCAAGTTCTCCGACCTGCTCTGGGTGTTCGTGTCCGTGGCTTTCGGTTGGATTTTCGCTCTCGGCGCGGTGGCAATCGTGCATCAGAGCATCTCGATAATAATCATCGGCATCGCATCCATAATCATCGGAATAGCAGTTAATTACCCTCTGCATTTCATGGACATCCTCAAGGAGGGCAAGCCCGTCCGGGAGGTGCTTCGCGAGATGGTGCAGCCGCTTCTGGTGGGCAATATCACCACCGTCGCCGCATTCCTGTGCCTGCTGTGGCTGGATGCCGCCGCGATGCGCGATTTCGGCCTGTTCGGAGGTCTGATGCTGGTGGGAACGATTCTCTTCGTGCTGATATTCCTGCCGCAATTCGCGAGGGCCCACGAAGCTACGCCGATGCGGGTGAATATCGGAGAGATTCTGCCGGACCGAAGCGTCCGCAATCCCTGGCTGCTGCTTGCCGTGGTGGCGATAACCCTTGTGCTGGGATGGTTCAGCCGCGACATCCGTTTCGATGCCGATATGAACCATATCAACTATATGACCGCTTCGCAGCGGGAAGATATGGCCGTGCTTGTGGGCACGCAGGATGCGACCGAGTGGTTCGCGGTGGCGCAAGGCGATGATTTGGAGAGTGTGATGGAGGCCAACGATGCGTTGCGTGCCGAGATTGCCAATCAGGTCGGCCACGATGCAAAGTCATCTGACATTGCCGGCGGCGACCGGCAATCCAAAGGCCCGGGAAACCTCCTGCCGTCCGGTCCTGAGCAGAAAAAGCGTCTGGAAAGATGGGCGCGATTCAAGGCGGAGCATCCGACGCTGCTGGCTGATTTGAAAAAAGAAGCGGCGGCCGAAGGCTTCGCAAAAGGAGCGTTCGGGCCGTTTGAGGCGATGGTTGGGGCCGAGTTCGAAGTGCGGCCGGCGGAGTTCTTCGCGCCGGTGCTGAAAGCATATGAGGGGACGTATGTCCTTGGCGAGATTGCCGATCGGGCCGGCAATGACGGCAGGGTGACGATAGTCAACCGGGTGTACTCTGAAGAGAGGCCGGCGGTGCCGGAGGGAAGGGACGATGTGATGGTGTTCAGCGGCCAGGACGTGTTCGGAGGGCTGGTGAAGGTGCTGTCGGGCAGCTTCGACTACATCGGCACAATCTGCTCGCTGGTGGTTTTCATCTTCCTGCTTCTTAGCTTCCGCAGGCTCGAAACAGCGATCCTCGCATTTCTGCCGCTGGCGGTGAGCTGGCTCTGGATACTTGGGAGCATGTCGCTGCTGGGCATCTCCTTCAACATCGTCAATATCATCCTTGCAACATTTATTTTCGGGCAAGGCGACGACTATACCATCTTCATAACCGAGGGCCTGATGTACGAATACGCCTATGGCCGCAAGAGGATGGTGACCTACAAGAACAGCGTGCTGGTGTCGGCGCTCATTATGTTCATTGGCATCGGGGCTCTCATAGTGGCGAAGCATCCCGCAATGCGTTCGCTCGCGGTGGTGACCATAATCGGAATGCTCATAGTGGTGCTGATGGCCTATTATCTGCCTCCGCTGATCTTCGGGTGGCTGACGCACAAGAACGGCAAGCCGCGCGAGATTCCCATCACCCTGGGGCGCATCGGGCGCTCGCTGTTCGCAATCCTCTTCGTGCTGGTATTCTTCTGGGGTTGCCTCTATCCCTACACTTTCGTATACTTCCTCTTCGGCAAGAGCGAAGAACGTAAATTGCGCTACCACAGGACCTTGCAGCGCATTGCCGGTTGGATTTGCAGGCACGTGCCGGGAGTGGATTACGAATGGGCAAACCCTCACGGCGAGACTTTCGACAAGCCGGGAATAGTCATCTGCAATCATCAGAGCCACCTCGACCTCATCTGTCTGATGATGCTTTCGCCCAAACTCATTTTCATCACCAACCATTGGGTCTGGCACAATCCTATTTACGGTTATCTGCTCCGCAAACTTGAATACTATCCTGCCGAGAATGGAATAGGAGACAATACCGAGGCGCTGCGCAACTACATTCAAAGAGGATATTCGATAGTAATCTTCCCCGAAGGCACCCGCAGCGAAGACGGCTCCATCGGTCGTTTCCATCAGGGAGCGTTCATGCTCGCCAAGGAACTTGGAGTCGACATAATCCCGGTATTTGTCCACGGAGCATACGACGTCTTGCCCAAGCACGACTTTATGCTACGCCCCGGCTCCATCTACTGCGAAGTCGGCGAACGTCAGACCCTGACCGAAGACAACACGCTTGCCGCGGCGAAACAGTGGCGCCAGCTCTACATCAAGGAATACGCCCGCATCCGTTCCGAGCGCGAAACTCCGGAATACTGGCGGAAGATTGTCCGTTACAAGTATCTCTACAAGGGTGTGACCAACCCGTTCGGCGTCGAGCAAATTGTCTACGCCCTCTGCCACCCCGACGAGCAAATCGTAGTCACGGACCCCGATCCCGACAACATCGCCCTCGCCTCCAACATCGCCGGCCTGCCGGCAAACATCCGCTTCGAAGTGAAAGAATGAAACGCCTTGCCGTCATACTCGCGCTGGTGACCATCGCCTTGACGGCGAGGGGGCAGAAGCTCATTCCGCACGTGTCGACACACGGGGGAAGCGAGTACCTGAGCGATGTGGCGGTGATAGTGTGCCCGGGCGGGAGCTACTATTGGCTGAGCAAGAAGTGGGAAGGAAGCGAAGTGGCGGAGAAACTCAACGAGGCGGGATTCGATGCCTTCGTCCTGCATTACAGGCACGCAGGAACGAGGTATTTCCTCTTCGGGCCGCTCACCCCGATACGCAGCCACCACTATCCCGAGGCGCTGGAAGATGTGCAGGAGGCGATAAAACAGGTGAAGGCGAAAGGATACAGGAAAGTGGCTCTTGCGGGCTTCAGCGCGGGAGGGCATCTGGTCCTGCTTGCGGGAGAGCGTCTTCAGAAAGAAATCTCCCTGATCGCTGCGGTTTATCCCGTGGTCACCTTCTCCGAGGACGAAATAATGCACAAACGCTCGCGCAACGCCTTCCTCGGAGGCAAGAGGCGCAATGGGGATCTGCGCGAAGCGCTCTCGCTGGAAAAGCACGTGCCTTCGAACATGCCCCCGGTGCTTCTGGTGAACTGCAAGGACGATCCCACGGTGGACTGGCGCAACTCGGAGAGAATGGATGCTGCCCTGAGCGCCGCAGGCATCTCCCATAAATGGCTGTTTTATGAGGAAGGAGGCCATGGTTTCGGGGCTTCTCCGGAAAAGAATCCCCACGAATCGGCGCGCTGGATCGACAGCTTCATAGAAATGCTGAAAAAACTGTAAATTTGCGGTATGGTTGATATTGAATATCAAAGGCCCGAGGCCATCAAGGCCTTCCAGGAAGAGAAACTGCAAGTGGCCCTGAAGTATCTGCAGGAGCATTCTCCTTACTATCGGAGGATGTTCGCGAGCCACGGCATCGACATATCCGAAATCCGTCGTCTGGAGGACCTGACGAAGATCCCCTTCACCGAAAAGAAGGACCTCCAGCTCTATAACGAAGACTTCCTCTGCGTTCCGAAGGATAAGGTGATCGACTATATCACGACCTCCGGAACACTGGGTGACCCTGTTACATTTTGCTGCACTGATGCCGATCTGGACAGACTCGCCTACAACGAGCAGAAGTCCTTCGCCTGCGCCGGACTCGGCCCCGGCAACGTGCTGCAGCTGATGACCACCATCGACAAGCGCTTCATGGCGGGACTCGCCTATTTCCTCGGCATCCGCAAACTCGGCGCGGGCATCATCCGCGTGGGAAACGGCATCCCCGAACTGCAGTGGGATACCATCCAGCGCATCAAGCCCGACTCCATAATGTGCGTTCCGAGTTTCATCCTGAGGCTCATCCAGTATGCCGAAGAGCACGGAATCGACTATCGCGCCAGCAGCATCCGCAAGATAATCGGCATAGGCGAAGGAATGCGCAACCAGGACTTCAGCCTCAACCTTCTCGGCCGTAAGATAAAGGAGAAGTGGGATGTCGAACTCTATGCGACCTATTCCTCCACTGAGATGGGAGCCACCTTCTCGGAGTGCGAATACGGCCTTGGCGGCCACGTACACCCCGAACTCATAATTGTCGAGATAATCGGCGAAGACGACAAGCCCGTCCCCGACGGACAGGTGGGCGAAGTGGTAATCACCAGCCTCGGCGTAGAAGGTATGCCTCTGTTGCGCTTCCGCACGGGCGATATGGCCGCGAAGATAACCGACCAGTGCAAGTGCGGACGCTGGAGCTACAGGCTCACCCCGCTTGTCGGCCGCAAGAACAATATGATAAAGCTCAAGGGAACCACCCTCTATCCGCCTGCTATAAACGACGTGCTTGACAACTCCGACTTCGTCGAAAACTACGTCGTGTACGTACGCCAGAGCGAGGCCGGCACCGACGACGTGCTGGTGAAGGTGGGCCTGAAATACCAGCCGGACTTCGACGTGGTGAAAGAACTCAAGGACCGCTTCCGCAGCCGTCTGCGTGTGGCTCCGGCGGTGGAAATCGCCCCGAAGGAGGAAATAGCGAAGATCAACTTCCCGGCAAAATCCCGCAAACCCGTTAAATTCATAGACCTGCGATGAACGCTTCCGACTTCGAAGATATGCGTCCCTACGTGGACGCCGAGATTCCCGCCGCGATGGCCCGCATAGCGGACAGCGAGTTTTTCGCCCTGCTTGCGGCCTATGTATTCCCGGACCGTCCTCTGGAAGAAGTTCGCGAAGAGGTGCGCGGCTACAAGAGCGTATACGAATTCCAGCACGGGGTGATGTGGTATGTGAACGAGCAGATAGAGCGCCGCAGCACCACGGGCGTGAAGGTCAGCGGCCTCGAACATCTGGATACGAAGAAGAACTATCTCTTCGTCTCGAACCACCGCGACATTATGCTGGACGCATCTTTCCTGCAGAACGCGCTCGTGGCGGCGGGGCACGACACCACCGAAATCACCTTCGGCGCCAACCTTATGCACCCGCAGCTCGCAGTGGACATCGGCTGCAGCAACAAGATGTTCAAGGTGGAACGCGGCGACGGCACCCCCAGGGCCTTCTACGAGAGCTCCAAGCATCTTTCGGATTACATCCGCTACACCATTCTCGAGAAGAAGCAGAGCGTTTGGATCGCGCAGCGCAACGGCCGCACCAAGGACGGCAACGACGCGACGGCGCCGGGCATCATCAAGATGTTCTGTATGAGCGGCAAGGGCGACAAGGTGCATTCGCTGGCAGAGCTGGGCGTTGTGCCCATCGCGATATCCTATGAATGGGAGCCCTGCGACTACCTCAAGGCGCTGGAGCTTTACCAGAGCCGCTTCGAGAAATACGTGAAGAAGCCGGGAGAGGACCTCAACAGCATCCTGACGGGCATAACTCAGTTCAAGGGCGGGGTGAACATCCACGTCTGCGAACCTCTCGGCGAATTCGACCTGAGGCCTTTTGCGGGCTGCACCAGCATAGAGTTCACGGGAGGCGTCGCGAAGCTGATAGACTCTCGCATCTTCCCGGAATACAAGCTATATCCGAACAACTTCATAGCCCACGACCTCCGTTTCGGACAGGAACGATTCGCCGACCGCTACACCAAAGAGCAGAAAAAGGCATTCCTCGACCGTCTCGCCAAACTTGATGGCTACGAGGTCGAGGATCCGGATTTGCTGAAGGATATTTTCCTGTCGATTTACGCGAATCCTATCGCAAACTGCCTTTAGGCGTTCCTTAAAGAAATCTCGCCGTTGGCGGCATCCACTTCGATGACGCTGTCCTTGTGTATCTTGCCTTCGAGAATCTCGCGGGCGAGACGGTTCACCAGTTCGCGCTGGATGAGACGCTTGACGGGACGGGCGCCGAATACGGGGTCGTATCCGTTCTCCACCATATCGTCTTCGAACGCCTTGGTGTAGCGCAGCGCGACGTTCTCTTCTTCAAGCTTTTTCTGGAGGATGGCCATCTGGATGTGCACGATCTCGCGGATGTCGTCCTTGGTGAGGGCGTCGAACTTGATTATTTCGTCTATCCTGTTGAGGAATTCCGGACGCATACGCAGGCGCAGTTCCTCTTCCTTCAGGTTCGAAGTCATTATGAGGATGGTGTTCTTGAAGTCCACCGTGCGGCCCTTGTTGTCGGTAAGACGACCGTCGTCCAGCACCTGCAGAAGGATGTTGAACACGTCGGGATGCGCCTTTTCGATTTCGTCGAGAAGCACTACCGAGTAGGGTTTGCGGCGCACCGCTTCGGTTAGCTGGCCGCCTTCGTCGTATCCGATGTATCCCGGAGGCGCGCCGACCAGACGGCTGACGGTGTGACTCTCCTGGTATTCGCTCATATCGATACGGGTCATCATGCTCTCATCGTTGAAGAGGAACTCGGCCAGAGCCTTCGCCAGTTCGGTCTTGCCCACGCCGGTGCTTCCCAGGAAGAGGAACGAACCGATGGGCCTGTGTTCGTTGCTGAGTCCCGCGCGCGAACGGCGCACGGCGTCCGACACGGCCCCGATGGCCTTGTCCTGCCCGACCACTCGCTTGTGAAGCTCGGTTTCCATACGCAGAAGCTTCTCCTTCTCGCTTTCGAGCATCCTGTTCACCGGGATGCCGGTCCAGCGGGCGACCACCTCGGCGATATCCTCGGGCGTAACGGCCTCGGTGATTATCGGGTCCTTGATGGCGGCCTGTTTGGCTTCCAGTTGCTTGATATGCTCGCGCGCCTTGGCGATTTTGCCGTAGCGCAGTTCCGCCACCTTGCCGTAATCGCCCGAACGTTCGGCTATGCGGGCCTCGTTCTCGTCGTTCTCTATCTGCAGACGCGCCGCCTGGAGGTCGGCGAGAATGCCTTTCTCCTCGTCCCAGCGCTTGGTAAGCTCCGCCTTGCGGGCCTTGAGCTCCTTGAGTTCGGACTCTATCTTTTCCGCCTTGAGCGATGTGCTTTCGCGCTTCACCGCTTCCTTCTCTATCTCGAGCTGGCGTATCTGGGAGTTGAGGATGTCGATGGGTTCCGGCACCGAATTCATCTCCAGACGCAGCTTGCTCGCCGCCTCGTCCACCAG
>JAGABD010000024.1 GCA_017614795.1 Bacteroidales bacterium | reverse complement strand
TTACCGTTCGTTCGAGAACTACCACTTCGAGTCCAGGGTGTTCGAGGGCATCGGAGAGCGTGTGCTGCTTTCGTTCAATATGTCGGCACAGGATCCTCTGCAGACGGTTACCATGGCGCTTACCGGTCTTACGCCGGCCCCTGGTGAAACCCGTCTGAACCGTGTGGGCAATACCAACCGCTATACCTTCACACCTACCAATGCGGCTACGAACACCTTCCAGTTCCTCACCACATCGGCTTCGGAACCTGTGACGGTCGCGCTGTCGGCGCCTCACTACTACGATGCCAGCGTTACCGACGACCGCAGCAAGCTCGACTTTACGAATCCTCATTTCGATGCGAGCGAGTATCTTGTCGGTATCGGCAGGAATGTTACCTACTACTTCACTTACGATGAGGATTACATGGAGAACATCGTGGTGGTGCTCACCGGTCTTGAACCGCGAAGCGGCAATGCCGGAACGTTGGAGCTGATTGATGGCACCACGGATTCGTATGCCTATACTCCTTCGCCGGGCAGTACCGGTACGGAGGCCCTCCTTCTGCAGACAACAGGTGTTTCCGATAATCTGAGCGTTAAGATTTACAACACCCACTACAGCGAAGTGACGAGTACGGCCAACAGGATTACATACAACTTTGCCAGTCTGAATATTTCGACAAACAATGTAGCCTTGGGTACGGGCCAGTCTGTTGCCATGAACTTCCAGTATCAGTCCGGTCTTGCCGCACAGGACGTCACCGTGACCCTGACGAATCTTGGTGGGAGCACGCCTACGAGTACCTCCGGAACGCTTACCGACAATGGTGACGGTACCTGGAATTACCATCCCAACAGCACCAATGCCAACCAAACGCACTACATCACTGCAACCACTTCGACCTATGGGGCGCATGTGGGTATCAGTCTGGAATCAGACGGGTACAATGAACGCGAAGCTACCAAGTATCGTTACGTGACGATAGCGCGTCAGGCTCTAAGTATGACAGGAGGAAATGCCACGGCAAACAGGCCTCGAAACAAAACGATATCCATCCGATATGGTGCCAACAACGGAAGCGTCGCCACGACGTTCACCGGTTCAAATGCCAACCCTTCATTGAACGGCAGCGCCATTAACTGGACGGCCGACAGGGATCTTACGGCATCGGACGTCATATATCTCACGTATTATTACAACAACAGCTCCAACAATGCCCTATGGGGCGTGCAGACTACACTCAGTGCACTGGTTGGAGCGACTAATTCAAACAGCGGCAGATTAAGCCTGCAGTTTACCCAGCAGTAATGTTATTTCACACCGTCGAAGCAGTCGTAAAAGTCCGGGAAGGACTTTGCGACGCAGGCGGTGTCGTCTACTATGATAGGTGAAGATGCGCCGAGAGACGCTATCCTGAGGGCCATGGCCATGCGGTGGTCACCGCGGGAAGTGTAGGCTCCGCCTTTCAGAAGGCGGCCGTTCAGCAGGCGCGACGCGAGGCTTTCCCCGCGCACCACGAGGGTGTCGGCTTCGTCCTTCGCGCGCACTCCCATCTGCTTCAGCATCTGAAGGATGGCTTCGGCGCGGTTGCTTTCCTTGCCCACGAGGCGCCCGAGCCCGGCGATGCGTGATTCTCCCGAACAGAAAGCGGCGAGGACCGATACCACCGGAAAGAGGTCCGGAGCGTTGGAGAGGTCCGCCTCGAAGCCCTCGAGAGGGGCTTTGCTCACGCAGATGGCGTCGTCCAGTTCGGAAACCACCGCCCCCGCTTCGACAATTATGTCCCCTATTGCGAGGTCGGCCTGGATGCTTTCGGTCTCGAGCCCTTCCACTTCGGCTTTACCGAAGATGGCTCCTGCCACGAGGAATCCCGCGGCGCTGCTCCAGTCGCCTTCAAGGTCGATGTCGGCGGCGTGATAGCGCTGGCCTCCCTTTATGCGGAAAGTGATGCCGGTGCAGCCGCTCCAATCCTGCTGCTCTATCATCGCCTCGTCTCCTTCCATTTCGGAAGAGATGCGGATGCCGAACTTCTTGAGCACTTCGCAGGTGATGAACATATAGGGGATGCTCTTGGGTTCGGAAATCAGAAGGGTGCTCGGCTTGGCGCAGAGCGGAAGCGCGGCCAGAAGTCCGGAGATGAGCTGGGAGCCGTCCTTGCCGGAAATCTCCGCGGTGCCCGGGATTATGTTGCCGCTTATATGAATGGGAACTTTATTTTCTTTTACTATTACCCCGAAGCTCGCCATTATGTCGCTGATGCCCTTCAGGGGCCTGTTCAGAAGGGTTTTCTCGCCGGTGACCGTCACGGGACCGTCGTTGAGGACAGCGAGCAGAGGGATGAGAAGACGGGTAAGCAGGCCGCTTTCGCCGGCATGGATAGTGGTTAAATGAAGACCGTCATTGCCGGCTGCGACCGGCAATCTCCCGCCAATACCATCTATCGTCAGCGTGCTGCCATTCCTGGTAACGCAGGCACCGAGGGCCCTGGCGGCGGCGATTGCTGACTCGCTGTCGTCGCAGGGCGTGTACCGGTAAAGATGGCTGCGGCCTTCTGCAAGCGCGGCCGCAATGATGGCGCGCTGGGCAAAACTCTTCGACGCGGGAACCTGCAGCGAATTGCGGTAGAATCCTCCAGGCGCGGGAAGTCCGGCGTACACCTTGCCGAACATCTCGGACGTGGTCATCTGTCCGGGAGCCGTGGCTTCGTCTTCAGAAAGGCAGGCGTAGCTGAACGGAGCCCCGTGCCTGAGGCACTCCAGACGCGTCGGCTTTCCTTCCTCCCCCATGCCGAAGGCGATGAGGGGAGTGTCGATATGCTTGTACAGCGAGATTATCCTTTCGGCGTCCGACTGGCTCTTGCAGGTGGTGACTATCTTCGCGATGTCCGCCCCGTAGCGGTAGCAGCGGGCCGTCACCATCTTCAGATACTCGAGGTCGGGCGTTCCGTTGAAATCGTGGAACGAGCGGATTATCTCCACTCCTCCCTGCTCGCACAGGGTGCGGAAGCGCTTGCTCAGGCCCACGGACGCTTCTATCTCCAAATCAGCGAACCTTGCTCCCGCACTTATCGCGGCGCCCAGTCTTCGCTCCGCCTCGGCTTCTCCTACCTTCGCAATGCGGCAGGTCGCCACAAGCGGCGTATCCGTCTGCCCGAAAAGCTCCTCTATCTCCTCCTCGCTGAGCTCGCAGCTGTCCAGCCGGATCTCCGCCAGTTCCACCTGGGGGTCCTGCAGGATGTCCAGAATCTGGGAATATGTCTTGTCCTGAATGCTGGTGCAGATCATAAGACGTACTTCTTGTCGAGGTACTGCGTGTTGCCGCTGAGGATGGCGTCGTCGCCCAGAAGGCAGAGGATGGAGCCGTAATATCCCTCTTCCAGCACGTTCTCGGGCTGCTTGCCCGTGATGCAACTGTTGCAGAAGGCCTGCATCAGTTCGAGCGATCCGTCGCCCTCGGCCCCAAGCACCGCGCCCTCCACGACTTCTTCGCCGCGAAGGTCCTTGTCGTTGTCGTTGGCCCAGCTGGTGCCGGCAAATGCGGAACTGGTGAAGATGCCCTTCTCGATGTCGCTGATGAGATGGTGCATTCCGCTCTTGTAGGTCGCGTGTTCGCGGAAGATGCGGTTGTCGTGCACAGCGATGGTGGCCTCGGTGCAGAGGATGCTCTCCACCATGTCCATATGCTTGTTGGCTGTGACCGATTCGAAGGTCATGTTCACTCCGTTGGGGAAGGTGTAGATGCAGCAAACGTTGTCTTCCACCTCGCGCCCGTCCTTCCAGTAGACAATGCTTCCGGTGCCCATCACCTTTTCGGGCAGCATCCCCAGGGACCAGGTGCCGTTCTGGAGCTGATGACTCGCAAGTTCGGTCATAAGTCCGCGGGAATACTCGCGGTAGAGACGCCAGTTGATGTGGCGTTCGAGTTCGGGCGACGGCACTTCGCGGCGCCAGTCGTTGTTGCGGTACCAGCCGTTGTGGATGTTCACCACGGGGCCGAACTCTCCGGAACGGATGCGTTCCATCGCAACCAGATATTTGGGATCGAAGAGGCGCTGCTGGCCGATGATGAGCACCTTGCCAGTGGACTCGTGCTTGCGTACCATATCGAGGCACTCGTCCATAGTGTATGCCATCGCCTTCTCGCAGAAGACGTGCTTGCCGGCCTCGAGGGCCTCCATCGTCATAGGATAATGCAGATACAGGGGAGTGGTGACGAGCACTCCGTCGATGTCGGGGTCTTCCAGCATCCTGTGCCAGTCGGTGTAGAGCTTCGCTCCGGGCACCATCGCCGCCGCGGCGTCGAGGTTCACCTGGTAGTTGTCGCAGAGCGCCACTATTTCGGCGTTCTCAATCTTCAGCAGGTTGCCGATGTGGAGCTGTCCGCGCGAACCCGGGCCGATGATGCCGATGCGGGCCTTGTCGCCCTTGGTCTCTTTGGTGGCCTTGGGGGTGCAGGCCTGGAACCAGGGAAACGCTCCGGCGGCGACGCCCAGCGCTCCGATTCCTCCCAGCCTTTCCAGGAAAGCCCTTCTGCTTATATCTTTATCGTTCATATTCAGTTACGGTGTAGCCTTCAAAGTTAGCAATTATTTCGTTCCGAACTTCGGGTTCGGCGGCGTACAGCGCAGTGGAAAGCGCTTCGCAGACGAGGGCGCTCCTGCCCTGCACCGCGATGTCCCCCTCGCGCGAGGGCGCGCGTCCCGTGCGCGGGTTTATTATATGGTTGCGTCCGTCGCGGCTTCGGCCCGATATCGATAGCGCGGAGTCGCAAAGCTCGAATTCATCGACCTTCCAGCAGGGTCCCAGAGGGTGGTGCCCGATGCCCAGCACCGAGCTCCCGCCGAAGTTCAGCAGGGCGCTCTCCACCCCGTTCTCTTCGCACAGAATCTTGCGGACTTTCTCCAGGGCGTAGCCCTTCGCTATTCCTCCGAAATCCATCACACAGCCCTTCGAGAGCTTGATTTCGTGGCTCGGGTGGTAGAGGGTGAAACGGGCTTCCCCGGTGCGGCCCGACGACAGCGCGGCGATATCGAAATGCCCCTGGGTGGCCGCCCGCATCTGCTCGCAGAATTCCAGCAGAAACCACAGGTCCTCATCTTCCACCTTCGCCTTCTCCCTGCTCCGGTTCAGGGCCGCCACGGCGCTTTTCGCATCGAAGCGGTTGAACACTCCCTCCAGCCTTCGCACCTCCGCCTCGATCTTCTCCGCAGCCGCTCTGTTTTCCGCCTCCAAATCTCCGAACTGCTCCTCCCGTCCCGATTCTCCGGACGGTAAGAACGTTTCAGGCCGATTTTGCTCCTCCCGTCCGTTTTTTTCGGACGGTAGCATCACTCCCTGCCCCGCAACGGGCACCCACAGGGCCTCGAAGCGGGTGTGCATCGCATCGAAAGAGCAGAATGCTAGCGGCGTGCGCGGATTCTTGTCGCTATATAGGAAATCCCCCAAAGCAGAAGCCGGATAAGGTACAGGATCGCGGTGATGGAAAGGACGAAGCCGATCTGGGTGAAAAGCTCGGTCCAGCGGCCGCTGAATTTGATTACGGCGTACACGTCGACCAGCCAGGCGGCGATGAAGAGGCAGCCCAGGATTATCAGTTCACGCTTGAGTATGCGGCCGGGAATGGTTATATCTTTCATACGACAAATTTACAATAAAAACCGTATCTTTGAAAAATCAAGCATCAATCAGGATGGACAGTTTCGGACAGTATTTCAAAGTGACAATTTTCGGCGAGTCCCACGGCCCGGCAATCGGAGTCGTGCTGGACGGAGTGCCCGAGAACATACCCCTTTCGGAAGAAGATTTCGCGGATGACATCGCCCGCAGGGCATCCGGCGCGCCCGGCACCACGCCCCGCCGCGAGTCGGACAAACCCAAGATTCTCAGCGGCGTATACGAGGGCTACACCACCGGTTCGCCCCTCACCATAGTGTTCTGGAACTCCAACGTGCAGAGCCAGGACTACCTTCAGTTCGACGACGTGCCCCGTCCCGGCCACGCCGATTTCGTGGCCAACATAAAGTACAATTTCGCCAACGACCCCCGTGGCGGCGGACACTTCTCCGGCCGTCTCACCCTGCCCATAGTGGCCGCGGGCGTGGTAGCGAAGAAGATACTCAGGGCCGAATATATGGACCCCGAAGCCCAGGTCTCCGAACAGGAGCGCAAGAAACTCGACGTGCAGGTCCACGCCGAACTCATCGAGGTCGGGGGAGAGAAGGACTCTTCCAAATGGGACGCCCTTGTCAAGAAGACATCTGCCGAAGGCGATTCCCTCGGAGGTATTATCGAATGCACCGTCACGGGCCTTGGAGTGGGGGTCGGCGATCCTTTCTGGGACTCGCTGGAATCCTGCATCTCCCACGCGGTCTTCGCCATCCCCGGCATCCGCGGAATAGAGTTCGGCGACGGCTTCGCGGCAGCCCGGATGAAAGGTTCGCAGCATAACGATCCGTTCGGACCGGACGGCCCCATAAAGAACGGTTCCGGCGGCATCAACGGAGGCCTCAGCAACGGCGCTCCCGTGGTCTTCCGCGTGGCGGTGAAACCCACGGCCAGCATATCCCAGCCGCAGAAAACCTGGAACTTCAAGGAGAACCGCGAGGACATTCTCCGCATCAAGGGCAGGCACGACACCTGCTTCGCGCTCCGCACTCCCGTCATAGTCGAAGCGATGGCCGCCATAGTCATAGCGGACCTTCTATAGCTCCCACGCGCGCGTACGCTTGCGAGAAAATGATTATATTTGCAAGCTATGCCTGAAAACAGGGACATAAAAGGAGCGGATGCCCGGCAGCTGATACGCCAGGAATACCAGGATGGATTCGTGACGGAAATCGAGCAGGAATTCGTTCCGAAGGGACTCAATGAAGACATCATCCGTCTGATCTCGGCGAAGAAAGCCGAGCCGGAGTGGCTTTTGCAGTTCCGTCTGGACGCTTTCGCCAAATGGCAGAAGATGACGCCTCCCCGCTGGGGCCATCTGAGCCGTCTTCCCGAAATAGATTTTCAGGACATAATCTACTACGCCGCTCCCAAGCAGGACAAGGACCGTCCCAAGGAGATAGACCCGGCGCTGGTCGAGACCTTCGACAAGCTGGGCATTCCCGTGGCGGAACGCGAGGTCCTGGCGGGCGTGAAGAGCAAGGTGGCTGTGGACGCGGTGTTCGACAGCGTGAGCGTCAACACCACCTTCCGCGAAGAACTCTCCAAGCTCGGAATCATCTTCTGCTCCTTCAGCGAAGCGGTGCGAGAGCATCCCGAAATGGTGAAGAAATACCTCGCCACAGTGGTCCCTGCCGGCGACAATTTCTATGCGGCGCTCAACTCCGCTGTCTTCTCGGACGGCTCCTTCTGCTACATCCCCAAGGGGGTGAAATGCCCGATGGACCTCAGCAGCTACTTCCGCATCAACGCCAGCGGCACGGGCCAGTTCGAACGCACTCTGATAGTCGCCGACGAGGGCTCCAGCCTCAGCTATATGGAAGGCTGCACCGCCCCTATGCGCGACGAGAACCAGCTTCACGCGGCAGTGGTGGAAATCATAGTGGAGAAGGACGCCGACGTGCGCTACAGCACCGTGCAGAACTGGTACCCCGGCGACGCGCAGGGACGCGGCGGCATCCTCAATCTCGTCACCAAACGCGGCATCTGCAAGCAGGGCGCGCATCTCAGCTGGACGCAGGTGGAAACGGGTTCCGCCATAACCTGGAAATACCCCTCGACCATCCTCAAGGGCGACGACAGCAGCTCGGAGTTCTACTCGGTGGCCCTCACCAACAACTACCAGCAGGCGGACACCGGCACCAAGATGATACATCTGGGCCGCAACACCCGCAGCCGCATAGTCTCCAAGGGAATCTCCGCCGGGTTCAGCGAGAACAGCTACCGCGGCCTGGTGCAGGTGACTCCCACCGCTATGGGCGCTCGCAACTTCAGCCAGTGCGACAGCCTTCTCATCGGCAGCCGCTGCGGGGCGCACACCTTCCCGGTGATCAAGAACGCCAACCCCACAGCGACCGTGGAGCACGAGGCCACCACTTCCAAGATAAGCGAGGACCAGCTGCACTACTGCCGCCAGAGGGGCCTTTCCCCGGAAGAAGCCGTCGGCCTGATAGTCAACGGCTATGCCCGCGAAGTGCTCCAGCGTCTCCCGATGGAATTCGCCGTCGAGGCGCAGAAACTCCTTTCAGTCAATCTCGAAGGTTCGATAGGATAATGAAGAATTTACTCGAAATACACGATTTGCACGCGAACGTGGAGGGCAAGGAAATCCTCCGCGGCATCGACCTTGTCATCCCCGAAGGGCAGGTGCACGCCCTGATGGGCCCCAACGGCGCCGGAAAGAGCACACTCGGAGCGGTCCTCACCGGCCGTCCGGGATACGAAGTCACCAAAGGCAGCATCATCTTCAAGGGTCGCGACCTTCTGGCGATGGCACCCGAAGAGCGGGCCTGGGCGGGGCTTTTCCTCTCGTTCCAGTACCCCATCGAGATTCCCGGCGTGAGCATCAACAACTTTATGAAGGCGGCGGTGAACGCAAAGCGCAAGGCGAACGGCCTGCCCGAGCTTTCCGCGGCGGACTATCTCAAGCTCCTCAAGGCGAAGACGGCGCTCGTGAAGATGAAGGGAGAATTCATCAAGCGCGAGGTGAACGTCGGCTTCAGCGGGGGAGAGAAGAAGAAGGGAGAAGTCTTCCAGATGGCGATGCTCGACCCCGACCTGGCGATTCTCGACGAGACCGACAGCGGACTCGACGTGGACGCCCTCAAGGTGGTGGCCGACGGCGTGAACACCCTCCGTTCTCCGGAGAAGTCCTTCATCGTCATAACCCACTACAAGCGCCTGCTCGAACTCATAGTGCCCGACGTGGTGCACGTGATAAAGGGCGGCCGCATCGTGCGTACGGGCGGCAGCGAAATCGTGGAGCAGATAGAGAACAGCGGCTACGACAGCATAAATGAATAAGATCTACATACTCGGCCGGCAGGAGGTGCCCAAGCGCCTTACCCTGCGAGAGAACGACGACCTGCACATAACGTTCGTCGCCTGGCCGGGTTATAACGGCGAGGTGGACTTCGAGATAGACATAGAGCGTCCCGGAGCCAACCTCGACATAGCCGCTCTGTACCTTAACAACAACGGCGACCGGGTGGACTTCAACATCACCGTGCGCCATCTCGTGGGCGGCTCCAAGTCGCGCCAGCTTTTCAAGGGAGTGGTGGGCGACAGGGCTTCCGCCAAGTTCAACGGCCTCATCTACGTGGCTCCGGACGCACAGCAGACGGAGGCCTACCAGGAGAACCACACCCTGCTGATGTCCGACGGCAAGGTGGAGACCAGTCCCAAACTGGAAATCTACGCCGACGACGTGAAGTGTTCGCACGGCGCCAGCGTCGGCCGTCTCAATCCCGACGAACTCTTTTACATGCGTTCGCGCGGCATTCCCGAAGAGGAGGCCAAGCGCATGCAGGTGATTTCCTTCATCTCGGACGTGCTTCATCGCCTTCCGGACGACATCCAGGAAAAACTCATCTCGAAGATATGATTCTCCGCCCCAACGTCAAACTGAACCTGGGCCTCAGGGTGCTTGGCCGCCGTGCAGACGGCTACCATGACCTCGAGACCCTGTTCGTTCCGTGCGATGCCTTCGGCGATATTCTGGAGATAGAACCCCTTGCCCCGGATACAACCGACGCACGGCGTCGGCGGGGTACATTAGGGGAGGAACCCCTAATAATGCGGCCGAAGGGCCGCCAGCCGGAGGATCCAGCCGAATGGCTGGAGATCTCCGGCCCCGAGTATAGGGGCTGGGCGCCTGAAGACGACCTTGTGGCCAAGGCCTGGCGCCTGCTTTGCGACGAGTTCGGAATTCCCGCCGTGAAGGTGCGCCTGGAGAAGAATTCCCCCGTCGGGGCGGGGCTCGGAGGCGGCAGCGCAGACGGTGCATTTATGCTCAAGGCCTTGAATGAAATGTTCGCGCTCGGCCTTTCGGAAGATGCGCTCGCGGCCCGCGCCGCGCGTCTCGGCAGCGATTGCGCCTTCTTCATCTACAACCGTCCGATGTTTGCCACCGGACGCGGCGAAATCCTCGAGGCTTTTGACATCGACCTTTCGGGGTATCGCTTTGAGATAGCGATACCGGAAGGAATAGCGGTAAGCACTCGCGAGGCTTACATGGGACTTGACGCCTCGGTCCGTTCCGACCGGCCAGGCCGTTCCGCCCAGCCTGACAGTTCCGACCTGTCACACCTGCCCGACCGTTCCTACCGTCCCGAAACGACGGACGGTGGTAACGATTCCGGCCAATTTTGCTCCTACCGTCCGGAATCTAGGGACGGTGGTAGCGCCACCCCTCTGCGGGAAGCCCTAAAACTTCCCGTCGAACAGTGGAAGGACGCCGTGGTGAACGACTTCGAGCGGAGCGTATTTCCGCTGTATCCGAAGATTGCGGAGTTGAAGGAGGAGATGTATGCAAAGGGTGCCGTGTATGCGGCGATGACCGGGTCGGGTTCGGCGGTTTTCGGTATATTTGCAGAATAATTGCCTGAAGATGAAAGCGATGGCGAAATACATACTCACCGTGCTCCTGCTCGCGTTCAGCGTGCAGGCGGCCGCCCAGACCACGAAAATCCGTGGCCGTGTGACGGACGAGGCGGGCGAGGGCATCCCCTTCGTAGGAGTGTATTTCGACGACACCACCGTGGGCATCACCACCGACCTCGACGGCTACTACAACCTCGAGTGCAGGGACCTCAGCCGCACCAGCGTCACCGCCCATCTCCTCGGCTACGACCCCAAGACCGTGACGGTCACCCCGGGCAAGTTCACCGAGGTCAACTTCAAGCTCAAGCTCACGAAGAACGAACTGAACGCCTCTCGCGTGAAGGCCGACAACAAGAAGGCCCGCAGGCTTCTGGCGAACATCCAGTCCCGCCGCGACCGCAACGATCCGGACCGCCACGAGAGCTATAATTGCGAGGTCTACAACAAGATGGAGCTGGACCTCACTCACCCGTACGAGCAGTTCACTTCGAGACGATTCAAGAGGGAGTTCGGCTTCGTGTTCGACTATGTGGACACCTCGGCCATTTCGGGCGTGCCGTATCTACCTGTGATGATCTCGGAGTCGGTGGTGCGAAAGCGCCATTCCTCCAATCCCGAGGTGAACAACGAAACGGTGACGGCGAACCGCATCTCGGGCGTGAACCCGGATATGAACCTCCTGAGCCAGTTCACCGGCTCCATGCACCTGAAGGTGAATTTCTACAACCCCTTCATCAACGCATTCGGCATCGAGTTCCCTTCGCCCATCCAGCCCGCGGCCCTGCTGTACTACAACTACTACATCATCGACTCTCTGATGGTGGATGGACGCAAGACTCTGCTGGTGCGCTACCATCCCAAGCCCCTCGTCTCCACCCCGACCTTCGACGGCGAGATGAAGATAGACGCCGAGGACTTCGCAATACGCAGCATCCACGCCAATATGCGCAATACCACCAACGTGAACTTCCTGCGCGACCTGGTGCTGGACGCCGAATATGCCCGCCAGCCGGATTCCACCTGGTTCTACAAGTCCGACAAGCTCTACGCCGACCTGTCGATGAGCCTCAGCGATTCGTCCAAGATGCTCTCTTTCATCGGCAAGCGCGAGATGGTGTACAGCGACGTCCACTTCGATACGGGGGAGAAGCTCAGCATAGGCTCGGGCCAGGTGCGGGTGAGTGAAGATGCCGGGCACAAGGACGAGTCCTACTGGGTGGCGGTGCGCCCCGAGCCTCTTACCGAAAAGGAGCAGAGCGTCTACGAGATGGTGGACCGCATCAAGACGGTGCCGATGTACAAGAACCTGTACAACATCGTCTACACCCTCATCAACGGATACTGGGAGTTCGACAAGATAAGCATAGGTCCGTACTTCAAGCTGGTCAGCTTCAACGACCTGGAGGGCATCCGGCCGCAGTTCGGAATGCGTACCACAAAGAACTTCAGCCGCAGCAACAGGTATACGGGTTATGTCGCCTACGGCACCAAGGACCTCACATTCAAGGGAGGCGGAAGCTGGGAGCACTTGTTCGGGCGCGAGCCCGAACGCAAGCTCACCCTCGGCGCCAAATACGACGTCTACCAGCTGGGCAGCAGCGAAAACGCCCTCACCGAGGGCAACATCTTCGCATCCATCTTCGGAGGCAACCATAACGTGAGGCTTTCGCTGATGAGCGACTTCTACGGCAAGTACGAGCACGAGTTCAATATGAACTTCAACGGCACTGTGGGCTTCAATCTCCGCAGATACTACCCCAGCGAGAAGCGATGGGTGGACCAGGCCTTCCGGGTGCCGATGCTCGACCGCGACAGCAGCGACGTGCACAGCGTGGCCTGCAACGAGATGTATGCTACGCTTCGCTTCTCCTACAAGGAGACCGTGAACCGCGGATTCTTTACCAAGTCCTACGTCCATACCAACTACCCGGTAGTGTATCTGACCGCGGCTGGCTCGGTGGGAGGCATCCGCAAGAACGACTACAGCTACTTCCGCCCGGAGGTGACGATGGTGTGGAACCCCAACACTCCTCCTTTCGGCCAGACGCTGCTAATGGTGAACGCCGGAAAGATCTACGGCACCGTGCCATACCCGCTTCTGCATCTGCACGAAGGCAACAGCACCTTCCTTCTGAACAAGTGGGCGTTCTCGTGCATGGATTATATGGAATTCGCTTCCGACACCTGGGTGAGCGTCTTCTACAACCATTGCTTCTGGGGATACTTCCTCGGCAAGATTCCCCTCATCCGCCGCCTCGGCCTTCGTGAAGAATTCACCGCCAAGGCTACATGGGGTTCGCTTTCAGACAAGAACAACGGCAATGTCGCCGACTTCGAAGGCACCTCGGGAATGCGCGCTCCGATGCTCTTCCCCAACGGCACCTCCAAACTGGGCAAGACGCCTTATGTGGAGCTGGGCGCCGGCATCAGCAACATCCTCAAGTTCCTGCGTGTGGACTGCTTCTGGCGAGTCACCCACCGCAACGAGCGCCTGGTAGTGAACGAAGCCAAGACAGGAACCGGCGAAATGGTGCTGAATCACATCAAGACATCCAATTTCGCCGTTCAGATAGGTGCGGAATTCCGCTTCTAGATAATGCTCTTGAGATATGCCCTCAGGCGCGGCCACTCGTAGAAGCACGCGTTGTCGGGCTCGAACCCGTGGATGCGGGTCTCCTTCTCGTTGAGGAGGAACTTCACCAGAACCTTGTTCCTGTTGTTGCGGTAGAAGACCATCTGTATGTTGCAGGCGGGGCAGATGATCCTGAAGTTCTGGAAGCGCTCGGGAATCTCCATGGGATCGCAGTCGAGATACACTTCTTCAAGAGGGAAGGTGCACATTATCGGCATCAGGTAGGTGTCGTGGCTGAAACGCAGCGTGGCCGCGGTGTGCGAACGCTTGCCGACGGCTTCGTCGGCATCTTCGATCAGGCACTTGACGAAACCTTTGCCGGACCAGTCCACCCTGTAGTAGCGGTAGTCGGGGTAGCGCATAAGCTTTGCCCACCAGAAATCGCCGACCAGCCAGAGGGCGTAAAGTTCCGAAGGGGTGTAGTACCTGCCTAGGTTCATCGACTCGATGTTGTTCACCACGCCGTTCTTGAGAGCGTTGTAGCAGTTCCTTGCGATGCTGCCGAGATCCTTTGTCGAAATGGAGTCGGGATGCACGAAGATCTTCGCCGCGAAGGCGTTGTAGTCGTACTGGCTGCGGAGCGCCTTCTCGTACTTGGAGTAGTGCTTCACGTCCTTCTTGCCGGCCGCTTCCACATCCTTGGGAATGTCGTATCCGCGCACTTCGACAGACTCGCGGTCGTTCTTGTCCTTGGTCTCGTGGTATTTCACGATGTTGAGGCCGGGGGCGTTGTCCTTCATCTGCTCGATGAAGCTCTCCCTGCTCTTCAGCACCCTTCCGCTCTTGGTGGAATAGGTTTCGACGTTGGTCCTTTTAGGATTGTTGAACACTTCGGGATAATTGTTCATCATCCTTTCGCATATTCCCCTGTGCTCTTCGGCTCCGACCGCGGTCAGTTTGCCGTAGTTGCCTTCCGCCATTCCCTGGAGGGTGCGGAGGTTCTGCAGAAGCTCGAGTCCTTCGGGGGTAAGCTCTCCGGCGTTGGCGTATTTGTCGAGGTCTTCGATCACCTTGAACGGTTTGCCGTTCAGTTCGAAACGACTGCCGTGACGGGCGATATGGCTGATATAGAACGGTTTGTAGCCTGCGGGGGCAGGAGTCACAACTGTGTCGAGGGGCTGATAGCCGCTGAGGTTGCCGGCCGCGAGGTTGGGCTGCTGGGCGAAGAGGCCGAGAGCGACCTGGAGAATAATGGAAATCAGTGTCATAATCATAGTAGTCCTTCCGGCAAATTTAGCAAAAGTTTTTTACGTTCCCGGTCGACCCCTTCCACGAAATCGGGATGAAGGGGGATGAGAACCTCGTCTCCGCCGGGGCGGCGCAGGTAAAGGCAGGGATTGCCGGGGATGGGCTCTTCGCCGCTTACTTCGCCTACGGGAGTGCCGTGGTCCAGTACCTGCCAGCCTGTGAAATCCGCTTCGTCATCCTCTTCGGTTTCGACGTCCGCGAATATCTCCCTGCCGACCACTTCTTCGGCGTCGGCAAGGTTGGAGATGTCGTTGAGATGGAGAATGTAGCGCGATCCCTTAGCTTCCAGCGCCTGGATAAAAAAGGGAACCCGCAACCCATCGAAAACGATGAATACGGGTTCCTTGATGTCCAGTTCTTCGAGCTCGACGCCGCTGCTTACGAGAAGACCGCCGTCGGTGCCGAAAGATTTCAGGATCTTGGCTACAGGAATCATTGGATTATTCCTGGGGAGCCTCGGCGGGTGCTTCCTCTGCGGGAGTCTCCTCTGCAGGAGCTTCAGCGGGGGCTTCTGCCTCGACCTCGGAGGTCTCGGCGGCTGCCTCTGCAACTTCCGCTGCCTCCTCGGCGGCCTCTGCCTTAGCTTCTTCGGCTTCAGCCTCGGCTTCCTTGGCGGCGAGTTTCGCGGCCTTCTGGGCGATCGCCTCCGCACGGGCGGCGTTCACTTTGCTCTCGGCATCCTTGGCAGCCTTCTTCTGAGCGATGGCTTCCTTGGCGAGAGAGGACTTCTTGGCCTCGATCTTGGCATCCCTGCCGGCTTTCCACTCGTTCCATTTTGCATCTGCCTGCTCCTCGGTGAGGGCACCCTTGGCGATACCGCCGTCGAGGTGCTTGCGGAGGAGGACACCCTCGTAGGAGAGGATCCTGCGGCAAACGAGAGTAGGTTCGGCGCCAACTTTGAGCCATGCAAGAGCGCGCTCGCTGTTGAGCTCGATGGTTGCAGGGTTGGTGTTGGGGTTGTACGAGCCGATCTGCTCGATGAAACGACCGTCACGCGGTGAACGTGAATCTGCCACTACAATGTGGAAGAATGCGAAATTCTTCTTTCCGTGGCG
>JAGABD010000023.1 GCA_017614795.1 Bacteroidales bacterium | reverse complement strand
GGCAGCGGCGTCGACATCGACGCCCTGCTGCGCGCCCTCGGGCGCAGCGGCGCGCCGCAGTACAAGGAACGCTTCGTCGTCAGCATCGGCGAGAGCATCATCCCCATAAGCACCTCTGACATAGCGTATTTCTATTCCAGGGACAAATACAATTATCTGGCGGCTACTGACGGCTCGCACTACATCGTAGACTCCTCTCTCGACACCATAGCGGAGGAGCTCGACCCAAAGAAATTCTTCCGCATCTCCCGGGGATGCATCGTGTCCCTGCCGGCCATACGCAGCATCACCCGCCAGTTCGGCGGGCGGCTGCGCATAACGGCCGCGCCCGAGCCCCCGTTCGAAATGACGGTGGCCCGGGCACGGGTCGAAGACTTTCTGGCCTGGCTGGAGTAGCTACCTCCCGCTTTCCTCCACCATTCCCTTCACCTTGTCGTTGAACTCCTTCTGCGACAAGAGGTTTTCGAGCGTCAGGTGCATGCGGTAACGCCAGTAATAAGGGCAGATGGCGGGGACGTTGATGCGCTCCTCGGCCGGGTCGGCGAAGCGGAGCTCAGCCGACATGCCGAGCCAGTCCTGCAGCGGCAGGATGGTGAACATGGCCGGCGAGGCCAGATGCTGCGCGATGATCTGCTCGCAGATCTCGGGCGTGCACTCGGCCGGGGCCTTTCCCCCGCGTCCCAGCACTTCGTTGTAGTACCTCTGGATATGCTCGCGGTCCTCCTCCTCCCACCAGGCCCTGAGCGGGCTCATGTCGTGGGTGGAAGTGGTGCAGACGCTCATATACGGGTATTCCGAAGGGATTGCGAAGGTCTGCTTCGGATCCTTCGGCATGCGCTGGATCTCGAGCGAGAGGATCTTCTGCCAGCCCATCACCTCCGGCACGCAGGCCGGGATCATGCCGAGGTCCTCGCCGCAGGCAAGCATGCCCGTCGCGCCCAGCAGCTCGGGCAGCTTGCGCATGGCCTGCCTCTTCCAGAACTCATTGTGCCTGTGATAGAAGAAATCGTCATACAACTCGTTGTAGGACCATTTCTGCCACTCGTTCAGCCTCGAATAGGCCTCGGTGAACTGCGCCGAGATGCGAGGATGCCAGTAGCCCTTGTGGTGCGGATCCTCCAGGAAAATGCCCTCCAGCGGCAGCCCCTTCGCCCGGATCTCGTCCTCGGCGTAAGGCATCGCAGGGCTGAAATGCCCCATCAGGCCGCTCTTCTCCGGTACCGGGATCTCCCAGATGCGGAAGAATCCGAGGATATGGTCGATGCGGAAAGCGTCGAAGTACTCGGCCATCTTGCCCAGGCGGCTCTTCCACCAGGCATAATGGTCCTCGGCCATCTTGTCCCAATTGTACGTCGGGAATCCCCAGTTCTGGCCGTCCACGGCGAATGCATCCGGCGGTGCTCCGCACTGCGAGTCCATATTGAAGAGGTCCGGATGGCACCAGGCGTCCACGCTCGTGCGGCTGATGCCGATCGGCAGGTCGCCCTTGAACGCCACTCCCCTGGCATGGGCGTAAACGCGGACTTCCTTCAGCTGCTTGTCCAGGTGGTACTGCACGAAACAATGGTAGTCCACCTCATCCTTATGCGCTGAGTAATAATCCTTTGCCTTCTTGAGCGAATACTTCGCGTAAGGACCCCACTGCGTGAAGTCCGGAGTGCCGTTCTCGTCGCGCAGCGCGCAGAAAACGGCGTACGGCAGCAGCCAGTGGGCATTGGCGTCGAAGAAGTCGCGATAGTTCTCGCTCTCCAGCACCTTCTTCCCCTCGGGGCCGGCGAAGACCTCCTTGAGGAGTTTCGTCTTCGCGGCGTTGACTTTCACGTAGTCTATCTTCGGCAGGGCATTCAGCTCCGCCCTCATCTTCTTGTACGCGGCCGTCACCTTCACGCCCGCCGCCGGCAGGTTGATGAACTGCGGATGCAGGGCGAAAGTGGAATTGGCGTTGTACGGATAGGAATCCATCCACTCGTGGGTCATGGTCGTATCGTTGATGGGCAGCAGCTGCAGCACGGTCTGTCCCGTCTGCGAGGCCCAGTCGGCCATGGGCATCAAGTCGTAGAACTCGCCCACGCCGAAGTCGTGCTCGCTGCGGAGCGAAAAGACCGGAATGGCCGTGCCCGCTCCGCGGAAGCCCTTCTTGTCGAACTGCGCCATGGAATGCTCGTGCAGGAAGCCGTTGCCGCCTGCGGGCACGTCGTTCCACGCGTCGCGGAACGACGTCTCGCCCCGCGCGGCCTTGCGGCTGTGATGCCGCCACTCCTGCCGCATGACGATCCCGTCGCATACGACCTCATAACTGTAATCCAGCAGCATGGCGCCGGTGAACTTGTCGATCTCTACGGTCCAGAACCCTCCCTGGCAGTACTCCATGGGATATTTGCGTCCCCGGCACACCAGGAACAGGTTCTCTCCCCACTTCGTGTGGTACTCGATGGTGAATCTTGCTTTCATTGTCAGAATGCGGTTAGTTCTTGACAAATATAACAAGAATGTGTTTCAATCGGCCCCATCGCCGCTGCATTTCCCGACGAACTAACCGAATAGGCGGATGAACTGACGCCACGGAACAACAGAAATAATCGCTATATTTGCTTCATGATCAGAAAAAGCATTCTAACAGCATTGTCCATCGTACTGCTGGCAGCCTGCCGGAACGGTGCCGTCCATGAAGCCATCGACGCACAACTCGACCGTTACCCCGAATCGCGCGTCACCGACATCTACAAAGACTTCTGCCAGGACAACCTCGGACCCGGGCACCTCATTCCCGATTCCGAATCGGCCAGGACATACCTCAAGTCCGAACTGCAGGAATACCGCGACGACGTCGACAGCGCCAGATATGACAAACCTCAGATCCGCTTCGTCGCCGTCGGAGACAGGCACAACTACGTACGCGTGGACCTCTCCGCCGTCCTGGACGGCCTCATCGACGAGGAGACACTGCTAGACTCCTTCGTCCGCAGCGCCAACGAAGGAAGTATCCTCTCCGAAAAAGCCTGGATACGGAAATGGCACAAGGTCGCGGCCGTCATCAGGCACGACTTCCCGGACATCCCCGACGCTGAATCCGACCTCGCCGTCATCGATTCCCTCATTTCCGAAGGAGACCTCATCATGCATCA
Source organism: Bacteroidales bacterium (assembly GCA_017614795.1). Next base: position 637 of record JAGABD010000023.1, on the reverse strand, counting down.
CAGCGAAGCATTCACCGATGCGTACCATCCCCACTACCGCATCGTCGCCGGCGACATATTCGAGAAGGAATTGCATAAATCCTTGCAATAATACTTTTTCTTCGTATATTTGCAGTCCCGACCGGAATCTCCGCCGCGTGGAACTGGAGAGGTGGGTGAGTGGCTGAAACCACCGGTTTGCTAAACCGACGTACGGGTAATTCTGTACCACGAGTTCGAATCTCGTCCTCTCCGCCGAAATCCCTTACAGTGCTCTCTGTGAGGGATTTTTCGTTTCTAGTGTGACAAAAAGTGTATCAAAATCGCTTTTTCGAGGCCTTCTAACAGGTGTGTGGAGATTCACGTCTATTGGTAGAGATTTAAGGGAGAAAGATCAAAGGGATCTCACCTCTTCCAAGAGGGATTGTTCTCTTTCCTTCCGCTCTCTCCTCTCCCGCATATACTCTTCCCGTGCTTTTTTTCTTTCTTCTTGGGCGGCTCGATAGGCTTCTCCGTTCCTGACAATCTCACCGGCTACCCGCTCGATGGTTTCTTCAAGGTTCGCCTTTTTCAGCTGACACTCCCAGACAATGATGACGCTCCATCCTTTTGCCTCCAGCCTACGCCATACCTCTTGATCCCGCTCCTGGTTCCGGGC
>JAGABD010000022.1 GCA_017614795.1 Bacteroidales bacterium | reverse complement strand
GTTCATCTTCACGATTCTTGCTATCTGCTTGTGCCCGCAGCGCAGTTCTTTTTTGAGATATCTTGCGATTTGGATTCTTTCCGCAGCTGAACACTCGCTTATCCGTTGTTTCGAGAATAAACCTCTTGCCAACGATATAGCCTTATCATTAACTTCCATATCCGGAATGGATGGCAGTTCGGGACTCATTTCTGCTTTTACATCTCTGTCTATATTGCCATTGTTCAAGCAGAACATATAATCTTTCACTCCTGCGAACAAGCTTTCGGCGTATTTAACATCTGTGTAATCCCCGGGCCATATCATCCCGTTGGGAAGAATGCGCCAATCAGGGGGTATCGGTATTTCGCTCGACATTAGTTTTCTCAAGTTTCTAACGCTATTTTTCCCCGCCAGGGTACACGATTCCAGGATGAAACTATTTTCATCGAATAAGAGCTGTGCAGATGACCATGGATATCCCTGAGGAGTTAGTTTATAACCTGCTTCGAGGGTTTGACGAAGAGTATACACTACTTTATTTCGGACTGTTTCCGGGTTATACGAAGGCCAATGTCCTAAATCTATATTGTCATGAAGTCGCTCTCCGCGATGGGCTTGTATCCAACGCAAGGTAAGGAAACGATAGTGTTCCATGAACAATACAGTATCCTCTTCCGTTCCGTATAGCACGAAGTGGAAATGATTGTTCAGCAGGCAGAAAGCGATAATCTTTACCGGCCGGCCCTTCGCGCTGCAATACAGCCAGCACACCGCGATCCGGTTCATCCCGGCAATAAACTCCTGAGTGTTTGCGAACAGCAGGTCGGTGGTCAGGCCATTACAGCACCAGTGAAAGAAGCGTTTGTTAAAATCAGTCATGCCTGCAAGATAGGTCTCAGGAACATAATAATCAATGGAGTAAATCGTTTGCCCTGCAGATTTTTCTGTTTTCGTAGAATCGAAAGAAAAAACTTAATGTTTGTTTTCGGTGTTTAAACGTTTAACTCCCTTTTTGTATCTTTGCGTATATGTTCAAACGACTCCTTCTTCCTGCAGCAATAATTCTGGCGCTGGCCGTGGCATGTACGCCCGCGAACAGGGTGCGCCCCACCAAAAATGTGATCTTCATGCTCACCGACGGCACGTCCGAAGGTGCGCTGGCGGCGGCCCGCTGGTATCAGCGCTATATGTCCGGAGACCCGACCTTCAACCTCACGCTCGACGAGTATATCTGCGGCCTGATTCAGACCCACGAGAGCGACGGCCCCATTTCCTGCTCGGCTCCGGCGATGTCGGCCTACATGACAGGAGTGCTCGGCCGAATCGGCAACGTTTCGGTTCATCCCGTTCCCCATCCTGGCGAAGACGTCTTCCCGGTGGACTCGGCCAGGGCAGGCCAGCCGGCTGCAACCGTTCTCGAGGCGGCACGTCTTCTTAAGGGCAAAGCCACCGGAATGGTCATTACGGTTCCGTTCCCCCACGCCACACCCGCGGCCACTTCGGCTCACTATCTCTATCGCTGGGCGTATCATCAGCTTGGTCTGCAGCAGTGCTGCCAGGACCTTGACGTGCTGTTCGGCAGCGGAACAGACGTGCTCACGGATGAGATGCGGCAGATGATATCGGCCACAGGCGCCACACTGCTTGAGGACGACGTGGACGGCTTCCGCGACTTCACCCCCGGCAAGGACGGCGAGCGCCTTTGGGCCCTGTTCGGCGGCAATATGACCGACTTCGAGATTGACCGCGCGGAAAACGAACAGCCTTCACTTTCGGAGATGACCGCCAAAGCCATCGACATGCTTTCGCGGAACCGCAAAGGCTTCTTCCTTATGGTCGAGGGCAGCAAGGTGGACTACGCCGCCCACTCCAAAGATCCGGTGGAACTTATCACGGAACTGCTGGAATTCGACCGCGCCGTAAAGGTCGCCCTTGATTTCGCAAAGAAGGATGGCAACACCACCGTTGTGATAGCGGCCGACCACGGCAACGGCGGCATCCAGATAGGCGGAGGCGGCTACCGCAACTACGAAGCCAATCCTGTCGATTCCATCTACTACGGCATCCGCAACGTGCGGGCTTCATCATGGAAGATGGTCCGGAACCTGCAGGGCTGCGCCGAAGGGGAGATTCCGACCGTCTTCAAAGAATGGACGGGCATCGACCTGAATTCCACGGAACTCGCGAACATAAAGAAGAACATGAACCGGGTAGAGGGCGACTATATGCAGGTTGCCAACACCTGGAACCTGCAGGGAGTGATAGCGCGCATCTACCTTTCGCACAGCAATCTCAAGGTAATAGGCGGCGACCATACCGGCGAAGACGTGATTTTCGGAGTGTACAATCCCCGCGGCCAGCGTCCGACCGGAGTTTTCCGCAACACCCAGCTGAACGCCTACCTCTGCCAGCTGCTCGGGCTCAAAGGCGCCGTGGCCTGGCAGGCTCTCGAACCAGGCAGTGCTCCGCACAATGTGCTAATCGATCTTTCCGACGAAATCTTCGCTCCGCACACCAAGGTGTTCGAAGGCTGCGAATGCAGTATCGACGAGAGCGGCGACGTGCCGGTGCTGTCGGTAATCTGCGGTGGCGACGACGGCGCTTCGGGAGCCTCGGGGGCTTCGGGAGCCTCGGCCACCCGCCTCATAATTCCGGCCTTCCACAACATCGCGGTGGTGGAACGCCGTGGCGACGCGGTCGACACCCTCCGCCTCAAGGCGCCCTGCGTCTGGAATCCCGACAACCGGACGTTCTATCTCGACCGCTCGCTCGGGAAACTCGCTCGAAAATAGTTCGCCTACGTTTTCGGCCTAAAACGTAAGCGACCTCCTCTCAAAACAGGGGGTCGCCTACGAAAATGGCCGTTTTTGTAGGTGAACTAAAGCCCTTACTCCGCCGGAGCGAAAGCGTAGTGGAAGCCGTCAACCTTGTTCCAGTCGCCGCGGGTGAAGTCCGGGAACTCCACGGGCGCGGAGCCGTGCTCGATGGAGATGCGTGAGAGTTCACCGATGCAGCTCCACTCGGCAAGGTCGTAAACATCCTCGTCCAGAGGCAGTCCGTTGTTCAGGCAGTAGATCAGGCGGTAGTCCATGATATAGTCCATTCCGCCGTGTCCGCCGACCTCCTTGGCAAGAGCGGTAAGCTCGGGAGTGAGGACCGGGGTGGGATACTTTGCGAACAACTGTTCCATCTGCTCGGGCGAGAGGGGAATCTCTTCCACAAGATCCTTCGCGTTCACTTCGCCGGTCTCGTCCATTTCGGAACTCAGCATTATCTGCTCCACGGGGTACTTTCCGGCATAGCCTTCGGTGCCCACCAGCTGATACATACGGTCGTAGAAGCGCGGGTTCATCACATTGTGCTGGATGAGTATGGTCTTGCCCTTCTCTGTGCGGATGAGGGTGGAGGTCTGGTCGCCGTTGGCGAAGTTCGGATTGCCCGTCATCTTGCGTCCCGTGAAGGCGTCGGTATCCATAGACACCAGAGTCTTCAGACGGTCGCCGCGGTGGATATTGAGTGCCTGGCAGACGGGGCCGAGTCCGTGGGTGGCGTAAACGTCGCCGCGGTGGTCGATATTGAACTCCATGCGCCAGTTCTTATAGTAGCCGCCCCACCAGGGACCGAGGTTGTGGATGTATGCGCCTTCGGCGTGGACGATGTCGCCGAACACTCCGGCCTGGGCCACTGCCAGCGCGCTCATCTCAAAGAAGTCGTAGCAGCAGTTCTCCAGAATCGCGCAGTGCTTGCGGGTCTTCTCACTCATATTCACGAGAGCCCAGCACTCCTGAAGACTCGTGGCCGAGGGAACCTCAACGGCGGCATGCTTGCCGTTCTCCATTGCGGCGAGGGCGATCGGCACATGCATCTTCCAGTCGGTGCAGATATACACGAGGTCCACGTCGTCACTCTTGCAGAGGTCCAGATAAGCCTTGTCTCCCACGTATTCGGCGGGACGGGCGCATCCGCGCTCGACAACCCTTTCGCAGGCGGTTTCAACCCTGTCGGGTTCGATGTCGCAGACTGCGGTCACGGTGCAGCCCGGCACGTATGTCAGGCGCACGGCAGCCCAGCCGCCACGGTCTCCGAGGCCAACCACACCAACACGAACGTTAGCGATAGGATCGGCGGTGAGCCCGAGCACGTTCTCCTGTCCTGCGGGACGGGCGGGGACCTTTGTCTTGATAGGAAGATTCTGACAGCCGGCGGCAAGCAGGGCCGCAGCGGCAACTAAGAGTATAAGCTTTTTCATAAGAAGCTGTTTGGTTTTGTTACCCCCAAATTTAGCAAATTTTTGCTCCTGTTACAGAATATTTCTCCTTGAGCAGTTCCACCACCGGCTCCATGGCCTTCGGGAACACCTTGCGCAGGTCGATTTCGTCGCTCTCGCCGAGAACTTTCTTCAGGGCCCTCATGAAGTTGTCCTTGATTTCGGTTGCAAGGTTCACCTTCACGATACCGTTGGCGATAGCTTCGCGGACCTGGTCGTGCGGAATGCCCGAGCTGCCGTGCAGCACCAGAGCCACCGGGGTAGCGGCGTGGATGGCGGCAAGACGCGGGATGTCCAGATGAGGCGGCTGCTTGTAGAAACCGTGGGCCGAGCCGATCGACACTGCCAGGGCGTCAACGCCCGTGAGCTTCACGAATTCGGTAGCCTGTTCCGGGGTGGTGAATCCGCCGCCCTGCTCCTGTCCGAGCTTGGCCACATAGCCGAGTTCGGCCTCCACGTTCGCGCCGTAGGGCTTCGCCATCTCCACGGCCTTGCGCGAAGTCTCCACATTCTCGTCGAAAGGCTTCTCGGAAGCGTCGATCATAACCGAGTCGAAACCCTCGTCCAGGCACTTCTGAACCAGTTCCAGGCTCGGGCCGTGATCCAGATGGATATAGCCCTGCAGGCCATAGTCTTCCATAACCTGACGGCCCATCTTGTAGGCATTGTGCAGGCCCATGTAGTCGATCGAAGAGCGG
>JAGABD010000021.1 GCA_017614795.1 Bacteroidales bacterium | reverse complement strand
GTTCCAGCAGCGAGAGCTTGTCGCCCTTCACGGGAACCGTAAACTTCACGCCAGGCAGGGCGACATCCGGTGCAAAAGGCACTATAAGCTCGCGCCCAAGGGTGCCGAACTTGCTTTCTATCTCTGCAATGAATTCGCTTAGCACTGCCGCCTGATCCTCTTCTATCTGCATGCGGAAGCCAAGATTCAGACTCTGCACTATTGCACCTCCCCTCACCCTGAGGAAATTGCCGAAGGCATCCGGACCGTCGAAGACGAGGCTGAATACATCCGCATCCACATCGCGCGCGGACATTATTATACTGCGCGCGTAATGCTTCTGGAGCCGCTCTATCCGAATCTTATACTCCTGGGCGCTTTCGAAATCGAGATCTTCCGCCGCCTGCTTCATACGGGATTCATACTCTTTGATGATCTCCCCGGCACCGCCCTTGAGCAGGGCGGTAATCTCAGCTATCCAGGAGCCATACTCTTCCATGCTCACCGCCCCGACACAACAACCCTTGCATTTGCCGATATGGAAGTCGAGACAGGGGCGCAGGCGCTTGCGGAGAATAGTTTCGGCGTCAATCTTGTGGCGGCAGGAGCGAAGGGGATAGGTTTCGCCAAAGAAGTGCAGAAGGCTGCGTGCGTGCATCACCGTGCTGTATGGCCCGAAGTAGAGGGAGCCGTTCTTCTCCACCCTGCGGGTAAGGAACACGCGGGGATAGGGCTCTGCCGTGACGCAAATCCAGGGGTAGGTCTTGGAGTCCTTAAGCAGGATGTTGTAGCGGGGCTTGTACTGCTTGATTAGATTGTTCTCCAGAAGCAGGGCATCGGCTTCGCTGTCGACCACGCTGTACTGCAGGTCGGCAATCTTGCTTACGAGGATGCGGGTTTTGGTATTGAGCCTGTCGGCCGGCACGAAATACTGCGCCACCCTCTTGTGCAGGTCCTTTGCCTTACCCACATAGATTACATTCCCCGCGGCATCGTAGTAACGATAAACCCCGGGGGAATGCGGTAGAAGCGATATTTTTTCGCGTAGGTTCAATTACTTCAGGTAAGCTCCGATGATATCGGGCATTTCGGGTCCGCGCAGCTCCTCGCCCCTCTTCAGGATAATACCGTCAGGGCCGATAAGGATGAGCGTGGGGATGCCTTCAATCTTGTAGAGGTCGGTAGGTATGCGCTGTGCATTCACTATCTGGTTCCAGACCACGCCATGCTCCTTGGCCGCCGCTGCGGTATCTTCAGGCTTATCCCAAACCGCAACGCTGAGCACATCGAACTTCTCGCCGTGGTACTTATTGTAAGAGGCGATGATGTTGGGGATTTCCCTCTTGCAGGGGCCGCACCAGCTTGCCCAGAAGTCCACGAGCAGGTATTTGCCCTTTCCGGCGAAGTCGGAAAGCTTGAGGACGCTGCCGTCGGGCTGGGTAATTTCGAAATCGGTGAACATTTCACCTTCGTTGATGCCGGTCTTTACGACCAGTTCGCCACTACGCTCGCCAAGGCCACTTTCAACCACGTTGGCGTTAGCCTTCTTTTTTCCGCAGCATGCGATTACGGTAAGTGCAGCAAGGGCTGTGATAAAGATTCTTTTCATAATTATATATGCATTGAATTATATTCTATAGGGGAATACGCATTTGGCATCGCGGTGCTCCTCTTCCAGGACATTCCACATTTCGGGACGGGGCTCTCCGGGTTTAAGCGGATAGGGAAAGAAGAATTCGCGGTACTGGTTGCTGGCCACGGCCCTTTCCTTGCCAAGTTCTATCAGGGTGTAACCGATGTCGCCCCAGTGCCCGGTAGAAGGCACGCAAAGGCAGCGGATAAGGTTGCGGTCGCGATAGTTCGCGCGTGCCCAGTCGGTAAACCATTTGTGACGGTGCCCGTGGATATAGCCGCGGCAGGCGGGGTTGGCCATTATTATCTTGGTTACTCCCGTTTCCTTGATGTCGTGGTGGGCCATTACGAAGAAGGGCTTTTCGCCATGCTTTTCAACCTTTTCCTTGAGCCATTCCTTCTGGTCGCTGTCGCAATCGCCCTCGGTGATCCACTTGTTGGGGTTCTCGCTCTCCTGGAGGGAGTCCAGGATAATGAAGTCCGCACGGGGAGTTTCTACCGTGAAGACCATCCTGTGGGGAAGTTCGGACTTGGCAGCGTATTCGGGGAAGTATTCGGCGAAGTTCTGCCTGCGGTCGTGGTTGCCCATTGCAAAGGTCAGCTTCATTCCGGCGGCCTCCAGGGGAGCAAACAGCCTCTTGGCGAGTTCGTACTCTTCGGGCTTGCCGGTATGATAGGCAATGTCGCCGAGACATATCACGTATGCCGGCAGGGGGTTCAGCGCAAGGATGTCCTTTACGGTGCGCTCAAAATACTCCGCCTGATAGCTCCCGGGCTTGATGTGGGTGTCCGAGACTATACACACGAGATTCTCGTCTAAGACCTGGGGCTCGCTTTTGCGGGATTTCTTTTTGCGGGATTTAGCCACGGCCGGAACGGAGGGCAGCAGAAGGCTGCCGGCGCCTATCACCGCCATGTTCTCCAAAAACTTTCTTCTGTCCATAGTGATATATCTCTACTGCAAATTTAATAAAAAAACGGTGCGGAATACCTTTCGGCATCCGCACCGCTAAGAGAGTCACGATTGAATTACTTCTCGCGACGGGGTCCGCGACGGTCTCCGTCCCTGCGTCCTCCGCGACGGTCGCCGCCACGAGCGGGACCACGCTGTCCGGATGCCTGGGCGTTGGCTGCTGCAAGGGCTGCAGGGGTAAGATCCTGCTTGCCGTAACGTTCACCGTTGCAGATCCAAACCTTGATACCGAGGGTACCAACCTTGGTGTTTGCAACTGCGAGGGCGTAGTCGATGTCTGCACGGAAAGTGTGCAGAGGGGTACGTCCTTCCTTGAACATTTCGCTGCGAGCCATTTCGGCGCCGCCGACACGACCTGCGATCTGAACCTTGATACCTTCGGCACCGACGCGGATTGCATTCGCAATCGCCATCTTGATGGCGCGGCGATAGCTCACGCGGCCCTCGATCTGACGGGCGATGCTGTCGGCTACGAAGTTGGCGTCGACCTCGGGGCGCTTGATCTCATAAATGTTGATCTGCACCTCTTTGCCGGTCACCTTCTTAAGTTCTTCCTTGAGTTTGTCAACCTCAGTGCCACCCTTTCCGATAATGAAACCGGGACGGGCTGCGTAGATGGTCACAGTGATGAGTTTGAGCGTACGCTCGATGACTATCCTGCTGAGACCGGCCTTTGCGAGGCGGCCACCAAGATACTTGCGGATTTCAAAGTCTTCCGCAATCTTTTCTGCATAGTTGCCACCACACCAGTTGGAGTCCCAACCACGGGTGATACCTATTCTGTTGCTGATTGGATTGGTTTTCTGTCCCATATTATGCCTCCTCTACCGGTTTTTTGACATCAAGGATAATCGTGACGTGGTTGGAACGCTTGCGAATGCGTCCGGCACGGCCCTGAGGGCAGGGGCGGATGCGCTTCAGCGTGCGTCCTTCGCCGACCATGATGGTCTTTACAATAACGTTCCCGTTCTCCAGTTCCTTCGCGCTTTCGGGATTCTTGGCTTCCCAGTTGGCGATGGCGCTGCGCAGGAGTTTCTCGAGCCTGATGCTGGGTTCCCTCTTGGAGAAGTGCAGCAGGTCGAGCGCGTGGTTGACCTCGACGCCGCGAACGGTGTCGGCTACCAAACGCATCTTGCGGGGCGATGTAGGAACATCGTTCAGCTTGGCAATAGCAGTGGTTTTCTTCGCTTCCTTGAAGCGTTCAGCCATTTCTCTTTTTCTCTTTCCCATTGTTCTCTCTCCTATTACTTGTTATTGCCGGCGTGACCGCGGAATGTACGGGTAGGGGCGAATTCGCCGAGTTTGTGACCTACCATCTGTTCGGTGATGTACACAGGGATAAACTTATTCCCGTTGTGAACCGCAACAGTATGGCCGATGAAGTCAGGGGAGATCATGCTGGCACGGGACCAGGTCTTGACCACCTCTTTCTTTTTGCTGCCGTCATTCATGGCAAGAATCCTCTTCTCGAGGGCTTCCTGAATGTACGGACCTTTTTTAAGTGAACGACTCATATTCTCTAAGTTTTATCCTGTTATTACTTCTTTCTTCTTTCAATGATGAACTTGTTGGAAGCAGCCTTCGGATTGCGGGTCTTGTAACCCTTTGCAGGCAGGCCCTTGCGTGAACGGGGATGTCCACCGGAAGCACGGCCTTCACCATCACCCATCGGGTGATCGTGAGGGTTCATGACGACACCGCGGTTGTGAGGCCTGCGACCCAGCCAACGGCTGCGGCCGGCCTTACCGAAGCTCTCCAGGTTGTGGTCCGTGTTGGACACGACGCCTACCGTAGCGCGGCAGGAGACGAGAACCATACGGGTTTCGCCGGAGGGCAGACGAAGAACTGCGTGGTTGCCTTCGCGGGCAGCGAGCTGTGCCGAAGTACCGGCGGAGCGGGCCATTGCGGCGCCCTGTCCGGGACGGAGCTCGATGTTGTGCACGAGGGTACCAACAGGAATTTCACTCAGAGGGAGGCAGTTGCCGACTTCGGGAGCGACGCCGCTTCCGGAAGCGATGACCTGACCTACCTGAATGCCGTCGGGAGCGATGATGTACTTCTTCACTCCGTCTTCGTATTCCACGAGAGCGATGCGAGCGCTGCGGTTGGGATCGTACTCGATGGTACGCACAGTCGCGGTGCACTCGTCCTTGGTGCGGCGGAAGTCGATGATGCGGTACATTCTCTTGTGACCGCCACCGATGTAACGAACGGTCATCTGACCGGTGTTGTTACGTCCGCCCGTGCTCTTGAGGGGCTCGAGAAGCGCCTTGTGGGGCTTCTTCGTGGTAATCTCGCTAAAGGAACTGATAGCCTTGTTGCGCTGACCCGGGGTTACCGGTTTGAATTTCTTGATTGCCATAACTTGTCCCTCCTATTATATATTGGCGTAGAAGTCAATCTTGTCCTCTCCCTGAAGGGTGATGTACGCCTTCTTGAAGTGGTTCATGCGGCCACGGAGAAGCCCCGCCTTTGTGTAGCGCTGCTTGCGTTTGCCGTGATAATTGACTGTGTTAACCTCAGCGACGGTCACGCCGTAGGCGCTCTCCACCGCTTCCTTTATCTGAAGTTTGTTGGCGTTGCGGTCCACCACAAAGCCATAACGGTTCAACTTTTCGCCCTGAGCCGTCAACTTCTCTGTAACTATTGGCTTAATTAAGATTCCCATCGCTCTGAATTATTTTTTCCTTTCGGCGAGGATGTCCTGGACGCCGTCGACCATTACCAGAGAATTTGCATTCATGATGGCGTAGGTGTTGATTTCGTCCACGGTGATGACATTCACCTCAGGAAGGTTACGGGATGAAAGAAAAATATTGTCGGAATTCTGGGGAAGCACCACGAGAACCTTGCGGCTGCCTGCCTTGAGGTTGGCGATGATCTGTGCGAATTCCTTGGTCTTGGGAGCTTCCATCGCGAACGGCTCTACCATGGTGATGGCCTTCTCGGCTGCCTTGTACGAAAGTGCAGAGCAACGTGCGAGAGACTTGACCTTCTTGTTGAGCTTGTTGTGATAGAAACGCGGAACGGGTCCGAATACGCGACCGCCACCCACGAAGATGTTGGCCTTGAGCGAACCGTGACGTGCACCGCCGCCGCCTTTCTGGCGACCGAGTTTCTTGGTGCTGTGAGCGATTTCGCTGCGATCCTTCGTCTTGGAGTTGCCGTGACGCTGGTTTGCGAGATACTGGACCACATCGAGCCAGATAGCGTGGTCGTTAGGCTGGATTCCGAACACTGCATCGTCGAGGACGACCTGCTTTCCGGAATCGGTTCCATCGATTTTATAAACGGGAAGTTTCATAACGCTACGCCTCCAAAATTAAATAAGAACCCTTGGCTCCGGGGACGGAACCCTTGACAATAACGAGATTGTTCTCAGGGATGACCTTGATCACCTGAAGGTTGAACACCTTCACGCGCTCATTTCCCATATGACCTGCCATACGCATTCCGGGGAATACGCGGGAAGGCCAGGAAGATGCACCCATGGAACCGGGGTGACGCAGACGGTTGTGCTGGCCGTGAGTCTGGCCGCCGACACCGGCGAAGCCATGGCGCTTCACAACACCCTGGAAACCCTTTCCTTTGGAAGTACCGACGACATCGACGAAAGCCACATCCTCAGTGAAGATGTCGGCTACGGTAAGAGTGTCGCCCAGTTTGAGTTCCCCTGCGAAGTCCGCCGGAAATTCGACGAGCTTGCGATGAGGAGTGGTCCCTGCCTTTTCGAAGTGGCCCTGGAGAGCCTTGCTGGCGTGTTTTTCTGTAGTTTCGTCATAGGCAAGCTGTACGGCGGCATAACCATCTTTTTCAACCGTACGCAGTTGCGTAACAACACACGGACCAGCCTCGATAACGGTGCATGGAAGGTTCTTTCCATCAGCACCGAAAACGGAAGTCATTCCGATTTTCTTTCCAATTAATCCAGGCATTGGTTTTGTTAATTAATTGTTAATAAGTAACTTAAATATTTACCCCCTAATTTAGGGGGTGCAAAAATACGAATATTTTTTGGAAATGCAAGCGCCTGACCTGCAATTTTTTAGCGCAGCAGGCGGTCGGCGAGGCGCAGATAGGAGTCGACGGCGATGTCGATGTCGCGGAGAGCGATCTGCTCGTCGGGGCGATGGGCGTGGCGGATGCTGCCGGGGCCCATTATCATTTTGTGCTTGAAGCCGCTGAGATGGGGGGCGTCGCTGCCGAAGGCGACCGCCGTGGCGGGGAAACCCTCGAGAGTCATATATTCTGCCGGGGAATCGCCGCCGAGAGGAACCGCCTCGAGGTTCTTTGCGATGGCTTCGGGAACGCGTCCGAAAAGGGTGGAAACAAGCTCGTCGGAAGCGAAGGTTGTGCGGAAGTAGAGACGGCACCTGAGTTCGGGGCTGAGGATGTTCTGGGGGTTGTCCGAGACCAGTTTGCCGATATTCCAGGTGGTGTCGCCCAGCACGCTGTCGACGGGAAAATCGATGCCGCGTAGCCAGTTTGCGAAATCCACGAACCCTTCAACCGCGCTGCGGCCGAACCCGGGGTATCCGGAATGGAACGCCTCGCCCTTGAAAGTCAGCTCGAAAGCCTTGGTGCCCTTGCTGGCGCTCACCATCTTGTTTTCGGTGGGCTCGCCGATTACCAGATACTCCGCCTCGAAGCCGCTCTTGCTGAAGGCCTTGGCGCCCAGACTGCCGATCTCTTCTCCAGTGAGAAGCAGCAGGCCGAAACCGGATTTCCCATTGGCGTGAAGCTGGCGGCAGGCCTCGTACATTGCGAATATCTGCCCTTTGGCATCGCAGGTGCCACGCCCGAAAATCACATCTTTGTCAAGACCCGTGGGGGCAATATAGGGAGGAACCGTATCCTGATGGGCGCAGAACACCAGACGGGGCTCGCCCCAGCAGAACAGCAGGTTCTCGCCGCCGTTTCCGTCGGGGAATACCCTAAGCTCAGGGGCCTTAAGCTGCCCTTTCAGAAGGGCGGTGAACTCCGCCTCGCGTCCCGAGGTGGAATCGACCGAAAGCATTCTGCGAAATAGTTCCAAATCCTGCATAAGCCCTGCAAAGATAACTAAAAATACATCGGGATGAAAGCCTGCGGGAAGAACTGCACCTCCGCGGTTTCCCCGTCGAACACCACGCTCACCACGTCGAAGAACACCTCGCTCTCGCTTATGGCCTCGCGATCTGGGCTGTGCAGAAAGGCCTGCGCGGCCTTCACGAGGGTTTTCTGCTTGCCTGCCCGGACGTTTTCCTCGGGAGCGGCCATAACCGGGGCGACCCGCGTCTTCACCTCGACGAAATGCACCCCCTGCCCGTCAAGGGCGATGATGTCTATCTCGGTATGCCCGCCACGCCAGTTGCGCTCGAGAATCTGCATCCCGCGTTCCGAAAGGAATTCGCAGGCCCGCTGCTCTCCGGCGGCACCCAGGTTCTGACGGGCCGTACGCATCTACTTGAAATCGGCGAATTCGGGCATCGAGACCTCGGAAAGAGTGTCCTGCAGGGACTTGCCGTCGCGGGGGCACACCACCAGCACGTCGCCGGTATCGATGACCATATAATCCTCCAGCCCGCGGACAACCAGCAACTTGTTTTTGGTGTCCGAGAATATCACGTTGCCGGAAGCGTCGCGAATGATCTTGGGGCCTGCCACCATCTCGGCGTTGCCCGAAGGATTGTGGCGGGAGAAGAAGCCGTAAAGCGAATCCCAGGTGCCGAGGTCGTCCCATTCGAACTTCACGGGAAGCACCCAGACGTTGTCGGACTTCTCCATAAGGGCGTAGTCGATGGAATTGCGGGGGCTGTCGGCGTACGCCCTCTGCACGAAGCCGCTTTCGGAGGCCGAACCCAGCGCGTTCTCCCAGCCTTTCCAGACCTTGGAGATCTCGGGGGCGTGCTTCTGGATTTCGCGGCGGATGACCGACGCCTTCCATACGAAGATACCGCTGTTCCAGAGGAACTCGCCGCTCTCGATGAACACTTTCGCAAGCTCGGGGTCAGGCTTCTCGGTAAAGGTCTTCACCTTTACGGGATGTCCGTCGGCGCCGGCGTCCTTGCCTCCCGTAACCTGTATGTAGCCGAAGTTGGCGTCGGGCCTGGTGGGTACGACACCCATCGTGAGCAGGACGTCGTGGGCGGAGACATAGGCAAGGGCCTCCTTGACGGCCTTGTCGAACAGAAGCTTGTCGCCGATGTGGTGGTCGGAAGGGGTCACCAGCATCACGGCCTCGGGGTCGCGGTGCAGAAGCACCCTCGCGGCGAGGGAAATCGACGGGGCGGTGCTGCGTCCGTAGGGTTCGAGCACCAGGTTTTCCGCAGGAAGATCGGGAATCTGCTCCTCGACGAGAGGCTTGTATTTGGCAAGGCTCACTATAAGGATGTTGGACGCCGGAAAACTCCGCCTCATCCTGTCCCAGGTGGTCTTGAGCAGGGTATTCCCGGTGCCCAGCGGGTCCAGGAACTGCTTGGGGCAGTCCTCGCGGCTGATAGGCCAGAAACGCGAGCCGATACCGCCGGCCAGGATTACGCAATAATTATGGTTTGTCATATCGTTTTAGTGTTATGTATGTGGTCAACTGAATGTCACGATGGTTACTCCCGTGCCTCCGTGACGGATGTCCTCGTCCGCCACGCCCGACACCCCGGGAACGGTGCGCAGGTATTTCTGTATCTCTTCGCGGAGCACTCCCGTGCCCTTGCCGTGGATTATGCGGACGCTGCCCATTCCGAGCATCATCGCGTCGTCCACGAAATGCATCACCGCCTCCAGCGCCTCCTGCAGCCTTTCGCCGCGGAGGTCTATTTCGGGTTTGAAGCGAAGCTTCCGCTCGTAGATGCTGTCGCCGAACTGCTGGCGGGGCGGCTGGAACACCCGTTTCGCCGTTTCGTTGTATTCGTTGGAGGAGATGCGTTCCACCGCGTCGGGCGACATGGTGCTGCTGATGCTGCCGATTATTATCGTGACGCTGCGGGCGCTCACTCTCGACACTTCTCCGACCATCCCGCCGTTCTTCACCTTCACTTTCTCCCCCACCTTCAGCGGTTCGGCCTTCTTTTCGGGCGCCGCTTCTACGGGTTTCGCCCTGCCGGCGCGGACCGATTTCTTCTCCAGCCTCTCTATCTTGCGCTCGATATATTCGTCGCGGGTTTTCTTCTGTGCGATGGCGCCGAGGAAGCCCTGCAGGTCCGCCCTCGCTTCTTTCGTGCGCTGCTTGTCGGCCTGACTCTCGCGGATTTCGCGGATGGTGCGCTCGACCTGGCTGCCCGCGCCCTTGATTATGTCTTCCGCCTCGTGCTTCGCCTGCTCGATTATGCTCTTCTTCTGCGAACGCACCTCTTCCAGCAACTGGCGGTATTCCTCGGTCAGGGCTTCGAGTTCCTTGTCGGTATGCTTGACCTTCTGGAGCTTTTCATCGAGGGCCTTGCGGCGGCGTGCGATCTTGCGCAGGTTGCGCTCTATGCCCACATATTCCTCGCCGGCACGGGTTTCGGCATCCTTGACGATGGCTTCGGGAAGTCCGATCTTGCGGGCGAGCTCGAAGGCGAAGGAATTGCCCGGCAGACCGGTCTCCAACTGGAACAGAGGCTCTATGCGGGTGGCGTCGAAACTCATGGCCCCGTTGATCACTCCGGTCTGCGCGCCGGAAGCATAGAGTTTCAGGTTGGTATAGTGCGTGGTGAGCACTCCGTAGCAGCCGCGCCTGTCGATTTCGGCCAGAATCGCTTCCGCGATGGCTCCTCCTGCGGCAGGTTCGGTGCCCGAGCCGAATTCGTCTATCAGCACGAGGGTGTTTGAGTCGGCCTCCGAGAGCAGCCCGCGCATATCGGTGAGGAAGCCCGAATAGGTGCTGAGGTCGCTTTCGAGGTTCTGGTCGTCGCCTATGCTCACGCAGATGCGGTCGAAGACGGGCAGTTCGCTGCTTTCGGAAGTAGGGATGAGCATTCCCCACTGGAACATATACTGCAGCAGGCCCACGGTCTTGAGGCAGACCGACTTTCCGCCTGCGTTGGGCCCGGAAATGAGCAGGATGTGCTTTTCGGGCGTCAGGAACACCGTGAGTGGCACCATCTCGCGTCCTTCGCGGCGCAATGCCGCTTCGAGAAGGGGATGACGCGCCTTGCGGAGACTGAGGCTGCCGTCGTCGGAGATGACGGGCATTCCGGCGCGGTACTCCAGCGCCGTGCGGGCCTTCGCCATCAGGAAATCTATCTCGCCGAGGAATTCGGCGCTGAGTATTATTTCGGGCAGATAGGGCCTCAGGAATTCAGTGAACTCGAAGAGGATCTTCTCAATCTCGCGGGTCTCTGCGAAGCGGAGCTGGGAGAGTTCGTTTTCCAGTTCCACCACCTCGGCCGGCTCGATGAAGCAGGTCTTGCCGGTTGCCGATTCGCCGTAGACGAAGCCCGCCACCTTGCGCTTGTACGCCGCTGTCACCGGAACGAGGTACTTGCCTTCGCGGACCACCACCGAAGCGTCGGAATCGGAAGCCCCGTTCGCCACCGCCTGCGCGAGAACCGCCGCGGCCTTCTTGGCAATCAGGCCTTCCTTGGCGCGAAGGTCCCGCCTTATCGCGAAGAGTTCGTCTGAAGCGGAGTCGCGCACCTCGCCGTACTTGTCGAGGATGCCTTCGATGCGCCGCGAAACCTCGGGGTATACCATCACGCCGGAAGCGAGTTTCTTTAGCTTGGGATAAACCCCGTCCTTTACGCCGGAAAGAAAAGCGCAGATGCGCCGGACCGTGTCGAGAACCGTCTTGAGTTTGCCCAGCGAGAGCACGTCGATGCGGGTTCCTTCGCCTTCCAGGGTCTCCAGGAAAGGCTTGGCGTCGATATAGCCGGACGAAGGGAAATTGTCCTCGAACATGCAGATGAGGCGCATCTCGTCGGTGAGCTGCAGCCTCAGGCGGATAGTAGCGCGGTCGTTGGAGAAGGATTCGTCCCGCACCCTCGCGGCAGCGTAATCCGTATTGCAACGGTCCGCTATCGCCCGCCGGACGCGGTCGAAACCCAGTTTCTCCTCTACGCGCTTGAAGTCCATCTCCTATTCCTCTTTTCCGGCCTTCTGTGGCGCCAGGCAGGCGGCGAGTTCCGCGATGTTCGCGATGGGACGGATGACGCCGTCGCGCACGAAGGAGATCTCTCCGCGCTGCTCGCTCACCACGATGACGTCGGCGTCGCTCTGCTCGCTGATGGCCACCGCGGACTTGTGCCGCATTCCGTAGCGTGCGGGGATGTCGCCCTTGACCGTGATGGGAAGGGTACACCTCGCGGCTATTATGCGTCCGCCGCCGATTATCACAGCGCCGTCGTGAAGGGGGGAGTTCTTGTAGAAGATGTTCTCGATGAGACGCTCCTTGATATCAGCGTCGATGCGGTCGCCGTTGTCGATTATGTCCTGCAGGTCGTTGGTGTGCAGGATTACCATCAGGGCGCCGGTCTTGGTGTCGGCCATCTGCTTGCAGGCCGCGCAGATTTCGCGGAGGTCGTCCTTGGCGAGCTCGGCGTTCTCGACTCCGAAGAGCCGTCCGAGGAAGTTCTGCTCGCTTCGCGACAGCCAGGTGCTTCGGCCAATCCTTCCAAGGAACTGGCGGATTTCCGGCTGGAAAATCACGATGAGCGCGATGGCGCCCACGTCGATTACCGTGTCCATCAGCGTCGAGAGCAGTTTCATGTTCAGGGCCACCGCCAGCACCCTCACGAGCACCAGCATCAGGATGGCCACGAAGATGTACACCGCGCTGCTTCCCCTCAACCAGCGGAAGACCACGTAGAGGGCGAGGGCCACGACGACGATGTCGATTATATCGATGAATGACAGGCGTAAAAAGCCCAGCAGTTCAAGTATCATAGAGTTACGCTTTGAGTAAATTCAGTTCGAGGAGCTTCTGCGCAATCTGGACCGCGTTCGTGGCGGCTCCCTTGCGGATATTGTCGCTCACGCACCAGAAGTTGAAGCCGTTGGGCACGGTGAAGTCGCGGCGGATGCGTCCCACGAAGACTTCGTCCTTTCCCCAGGCAAAAAGCGGCATGGGGTATTCGTTAGCAGCCGGATTGTCCTGCACCACCACTCCAGGCTCGGAAGACATCAGGGCGCGGAGCCCGTCCAGTTCGAAGGGCTTCTCCACTTCGACGTTGATGCTTTCGGAGTGGCCTCCCTGTACAGGTACGCGCACGGTAGTGGCAGTGACGGCAATGCTCTCGTCGCGCAGGATTTTCTTGGTCTCGTTCACCATCTTCATCTCCTCCTTCGTATAGCCATTCTCGAGGAACGAATCGATATGCGGAAGTATGTTCTGGTCGATGGGATAAGGGTAGACGGCGGGATATTCGCCCCAATGGGGCAGAGCCGTCGAGGCCACCAGCGGGCCCGCTTCGCCGCGGTCCTTCTCCGCCAGGGAACGTTCGGTGTTCATCTGGGCGATTGCCTTGTATCCCGTTCCCGTGACGCTCTGGTAAGTCGAAACCACGATGCGTTTGATTTTGAGGGCCTTGTGGACGGGGGCGAGAGGCAGCACCATCTGGATGGTGGAGCAGTTGGGGTTGGCGATGATCCAGTCGTCGGGGCCGAGCACGTCGCCGTTGATTTCCGGAACGACCAGCTTCTTGGTCGGATCCATCCGCCAGAAGGAGGAATTGTCCACCACACGGCATCCGACGGCCGCGAATTTCGGCGCCAGTTCTCCGGAGACTCCGCCGCCCGCGCTGAAAAGCGCCAGCGCCGGCTTGGCGGCTATCGCTTCTTCGGCGCTCACGACGGTCCATTCTTTACCCGCGAAGGCGACCTTGCGTCCTATGGACTTTTCGGAGGCCACGGGCAGCAGTTCCGTCACGGGGAAATGCCTTTCCTCCAGCACCTGGAGCATTCTTGTTCCCACCAGACCGGTGGCTCCTACAACTGCAACTTTCATCGTAAAATATCGTTTAAAACACTGGAGGCGGCAAGCCTTGCGCCTTCGCCCGGACCCTGGATGAGCAGAGGATAGGGGTGGAAGGTGCTGCGGACGATTATAGCGTTCTCGGTACCCTTGAGCCTGTAGGCCGGGTGATTGGCGTCGACGCATTCGACCTTGACGGAAGCCTTGTAGCCGTGCGGGGCGGCATCGTCCTTGACGAGCGAGGCCACGAACCTCTGGCGGCAGCGCCTGGCGTCGGCCGCGTCTTCCTTCGCGCGGAATTCGGGTTCCGCAGCTTCCAGTTTGCGGTAGAACTCGTCCAGCGGTATGTCGAAGAACTCGGGCCCGATGAGGGATTCCAGCTCCACGTCCTCTTCTTCCAAGGGTACTCCCGCCTCGCGTGCGAGGATAAGCAGTTTTCTCAGGGCTTCGCGGCCGCTGAGGTCGATGCGCGGATCGGGCTCCGTGAGCCCTTCTTCCTGGGCCTTGCGCACAATCCCGGCGAAGGTGTCGGGAGTAAGCGTGTAGGCCGAGAGAATGCGGTTGAGGGTGCAGCTCACCACCGCCTCGAGCGATATGATCTCGTCGCTGGAATTGGTGCCGGCGGCGATGCTTTCGAGTATGGGAAGGGCAGAACCCACCGTGGTTTCGTAGCGGAGGAACACGCCGTTCTCCTGGGCGGCGGCGTGCATTGCGGCATAATCCACGAAAGGCACCGCGAACGAACGGCGGTTGGAACTGACGATGTTGATGCCTTCGCGAAGAATGCCCTCGTAGCTGCGCCAGATGTCGGGGCTGTCGGTCACGTCCACGAAAATGCTTCCGCGCGGGGCCTCCTTGCGGACCTTCTCGGCAAAGCCGTGGTCGCTGCTGATGGCCTCGACGCAGAGGTCCTTGCCCGTGCGCTCGGCGATGTTGTCGCGGGAAGACGCTATCATCTCCTCGAGAGCCTTGCCCACCGCGCCGTGACCGGCGATATAGAGGTTGAGCCTGGTGAGGGGCGCCGATTCGAAGAACTCGCGGTGGATGGCCTCGAGGGCCTGCCCGACCACCGCCAGACGGACTGTCGCATAGATGTTGGTGCCGTCGGACGAGATGCTCAGCGTGCGGATTCCCGATTTGCGGAGGCAGCCCTCGACGCGGCCGCAGGCGGATTCGCCGTTCACCGGGCCGTCGCCGACCAGGCAGAGTAGCGATTCGCCCTTGAGGGCGTCGTCCATACTGGTGACTCCCACCCATTCGGCGGCCTTGCCTTCCGGAACAGCGGTCACCACCGTGCCCGGACCTTCGGGCTCGAAGGTGTTTCGTATGTGTATTGCGATGCCCGCTTCCATGGCGGGGGCCACGGTCGGTGCATAAAGCACCTTCGCCCCGTGGCTGGCCATATCGGAAGCGGCCTGCCAGCTCATTTCCGGAATGGTCTTCGCGGCAGGAACCTGCTTGGGATTGGCCGTCATTATGCCCGGGACGTCGGTCCAGATTTCCAGGCGGGAAGCCTTGGTCGCCGCGGCGTACAGGGCCGCGCTCAGGTCGGAACCGCCGCGCCCGAGAGTCGTGTGGCGTCCGTCATACTCGCTGGCGATGAAGCCGGGAGCGACGAACACCTGGACGGCGGGCTCGAGAGCCACTGCCGTGGAAATGTTGTTGTATGTGAGTTCCTGATGGTCCTTGATGACCAGAATCCTGGAGTCCAGCCACTTCACCGCGATGCCGTCGCAGGCGAGCTTGCGGGCGATTATCTTGGTCGAGAGCAGTTCGCCGAAAGTGACCGTTTCGTCCGCCGGGGCTTTGACGAGGGCGTCGAACAGCCCGTCCAGCTCTTCGAGCATCTGCGCGCGTTCGGCTCCCGTGAAAAGCCTCGAGACTATATGCTCGTGCCTGTCGCGGAGCGAAGCGAGCAGGGTGTCGCGCACGGCCCCTTCGCTGCGGGCGATTTCCAGCAGCGAGTCGGTGCATCCCGCGATGGCGGAACAGACCAGAAGCACCCGGTCGCGCGCCGCGGCCTTCGACACGATGTCCAGTACCCTTGAAATATTTGTCGCATCGGCCACCGAAGTGCCGCCGAACTTAAGAACTTGCATAGCAAGGCAAATTTAATGAAAATTCCTCAATTGACGGCAAATTGATTATCTTTGTGGACTATGAAAATCATAATCAGCGGATACGGCCGCATGGGCCATATGGTCGAAGCCGGGCTGAAGGCCCGCGGAATCGAGATCGCCGCCTGCAGCGAGGACATCTGCAGCACTCCTCCCGAACTGGCGAAGGAGTGCGTCTGCATAGACTTCACCTTCCCCGACGCATTCCGGGCGAACTACCCCTTCCTGGCCGCCAATTTCAAGGCCGTCGTAGTGGGTACGACCGACTGGTACGACATCAAGGACAAGGTCTTCGCCGAGTTCGAGAAGCACGGCACCCCGATGATCTGGGCGTCCAATTTCTCAATCGGCGTGAACGCACTTTTCGCCGCCGTCGAGAAGGCCTCTTCGGTACTCGCGGGGCAGGGCTATTCCGCACACATCACCGAAACCCACCATATCCACAAGCTCGACGCTCCGTCCGGAACCGCCAAGAGCCTTTCGGTCATTGTCGACAAGGCGTTGGGGGGCCAGGCGGAAATCACTTCCATCCGCGAAGGAGAGGTGCCGGGAATCCATACCGTGGAGTTCTCGTCGGCGGTGGACAAACTGAGTTTCACCCACGAAGCTTTCGGGCGCGAAGGCCTGGCCGAAGGAGCCATCTCCGCCGCTCTTATGACCGAAGGCCTGAAGGGAGTACACGAATTCAAAGACTTGATATTATGATACTTGAAGGAGTCGGAACCGCGCTGTTCACCCCGTTCAAGAAGGACGGAAGCGTAGATTATGAGACTTTCGCCGCGAATGTCGACAGGCAGATCGAGGCGGGAGTGCATTTCCTCGTGCCTCTCGGCACCACGGGAGAAACTCCCACCCTCAGCACGGAGGAGCGCATCGAAATCCTGAAGATCGCAAAGGCCCATTCCGCGGGCCGTCCGGTGGTGGTGGGAGGCGGCACCAATTCGGTGCCCGACACCCTTGCCGCGATGGCGTCCCTCGAGCCTTACGGGCCGGACGTCTTTCTCATCGTCGTGCCCTATTACAACAAGCCGCCGCAGGAGGGAATGTATCAGTATTTCAAGACGGTAGCAGCTGCCACGAAGAAGCCCGTCCTCATCTACAACGTGCCGGGGCGCACCGGCGCCAACATCACGGCCGAGACCACCCTGCGCCTCGCCAAGGACGTGCCCAACATCATCGGCATAAAGGAGGCGAGCAGCAAGCGCGAGCAGATCCTGCAGATAATCGAAGGCGCCCCCGACGGATTCAGCGTACTGAGCGGCAACGACGACGAGACGGCGGACCTTATGAAGGCCGGCGCCAGGGGCGTCATCAGCGTGGCGTCCAACGTGGCTCCCGCCGAAATGGCGGCCCTCACCAATGCGCTTCTCGCCGGAGACCTGGAATATGCCGACACCCTCGACGCGCAGCTTCGCGACCTCTACCGCGACCTCTTCATAGAGAGCAACCCCATCCCCGGCAAGGCCGCAATGGCGCAGCTCGGGCTTATGGAGAACGTTCTTCGCCTTCCCCTGGTGCCGGCGAGTCCCGCCACGGAGGAGGCTATGGCAAAGACAATCAAAGCATTATGGCAGAAATAGATATCAAACGCTTCAACGAAGTGATGGATGCCCTCGAGCGGGGAGAAATCCGCGTCGCCGAGAAAGTCGACGGCCAGTGGAAAGTGAATATGTGGATAAAGGAGGTCATCCTTGCGGGCTTCCGCCTAGGGGCCATCACCGATATGGGCCAGGGGCAGTTCCCCTACTTCGACAAGGACACCTTCCCGGTGCGCAAGTTCAAGGCCGAAGACGGAGTGCGCATCGTTCCCGGGGGAAGCAGCATCAGGCGCGGCGCATATCTCGCGCCCGGTTCGGTGGTGATGCCTCCCGCTTATGTCAACGCCGGCGCCTATGTCGACAGCGGCACCATGGTGGATTCGCACGTTACCATCGGGTCCTGCGCCCAGGTGGGCAAGAACATCCACATCTCCGCCTCGACCCAGATCGGAGGGGTTCTGGAGCCCGTTGTAGCACTGCCCACCATAATCGAGGACGGCGCTTTCATCGGCGGCAACTGCGGCATCTACGAAGGTACGATCGTGCAGGAAGGGGCGGTTATCGCCAGCGGCGTCATCATCACCTCCAACACGGCAATTTTCGATGCCACGACCGGTGAATTCATCCGCCGCAACGACGACGGACGCATAGTGGTTCCCCGCAACGCGGTGGTAGTTTCCGGCAGCAAGCCCGTCTCCAAGGGCCCCGGCGCCGCCAGTGGCGTGCATCTCTACTGCCCCGTCATCGTGAAGTACCGCGACTCCAAGACCGAAGGCAGCGTCCACCTCGAGGATATGCTCCGATAGTTATAGCTTGTAAAGATTAAGACCCGTCTCGCTGTCGAAACGACGGCCGACTTCGGCGTCCCATTTGTCCACTGTGAGTTCGCAGGCGCCGTTCACCCTGGCGCTGAGAAGATGCCCGCCGACGCAGCTGTAGTCGCGTCTGCCGCAGGTTAGATGGATATGGAGATAAGGTTTGCCGTCCTTCTCGGAGATATTGCCGACAAGGGCGGTTATTTCCATCTGCTCGTCGAAAGCCTTGTCCACATACTTCTTAGTGGCGGGGTCGAGAAAGCGGAAGACCGCCCTCGAAACAGCTCCGAGGCCGCGCACCTCTCCCGCAAAAATCTTTTTCTCTTCGCAGAAGGCGCCCAGCGCCTCGACTATTTCCTGATGATTGCCGACAGACAGAACAAAACGCCCTTCCGCGACCTGCTTGTATTCGTACATGTTCCTATTGTTTCAAAAGTTCCGCAGGACCGGTGAGATGCACTTCTTCAAAGCGCTCTCCGTTTACAGTGAAGTCGACCCTCAGGTCGTCATGCCTTGCATGAAGAAGAACGGACGTAGAGGAAACCTTTCCCGTGTGGAAAGCGACCAGCGCGGAGGCCGTCAGGCCTGTTCCGCAAGCCGCGGTTTCTCCCTCCACGCCCTTTTCGAAAGTCCGCACTTTGAGGCTGCCGTCGGGCAGTACCTGAACGAAGTTGACGTTGGCGCCTTCGGGCCTGAATACCCAGTTCATCCGTATAGTGCGGCCCTCGTTGCTGACATCCACCGCTTCGACATCTTCCACAAATTTCACGAAATGGCGGGTACCGGTGTTGATGAACCAGCCATCAAGCATTTGCTCGGGCGCCTCGGCGTCGCGCATCTTCAGGCGGACTTCCCATTTTTCTCCTTCGTGCAAAAGAATCTGCGCATCGTGCAGGCCGTCAGGGGCGGTGAAAACGAATTTTTGCCCGTTCGCGGGCTTGATTCCAAGGCGGTCGGCGAAAGCCGCGATGCACCTGCCTCCGTTGCCGCACATCATCCCGCCGCTGCCGTCGGGATTGTAGAACTCCATATCGAAATCGGTCCCTGCCTGCACGGGGGCGTTCAGGATCATCAGTCCGTCGGTGCCGTACTGACGGCAGATGCGCTCGATAGCTGGGCGAAACCTCAGAACCAGCACGTCCGCGTTCCTCCCGTCGGCAACCTCGAAAAGGTTACCGGCCCCGGACCATTTATAAAGAGTTATTTCCATATCTTCACAAAGATAGTCTTTTTGGATTAATTGTCTCCGGAGGGCACGTCAAACTCCTTCAAGTATGCGGTCACCTGTTCTTTCAACGGTTGCAAATCGTTGTGTAGTATGTTATACAATTCCGACACCTCAACTTGGTAATAACCATGGACAAGGATATGTCTAAGACCGACAATTTGAGCCCAGGCAGTTGCCGGATGATTCTCCTTGAACTCAGAAGTAAGCATATATGCTGCCTCTCCTATTATTTCCAGCGTTTTGACAGTCGCAAAGAACAGTATAGAATTGTCCTTCAGGTCTTCTTCTGAATGCCCCTCCATAAATCTCATTGCATTATTGATTGCCATGAGAATATGTTCCAGCCTTCCCGGATCTTTAAGCGCTTCTCTCATATATCAAGTATTTATCTTTGTTAGCTGCCCTTTCGGCGAATGGCAACAGGGAACCTCTTGTCACATAATCAACGGATTTATTGAGGGCCTCTTCAAGATTCAGCATAAAACCGGCATGGTCAAGCAGGCTTACGTGAGCTTCTTTGTCGAAGTCCACCAACAGATCAATGTCGCTGTCCGAACGCTCCTCCATACGGGACCAGGAACCGAACAGCCAAGCGCGGACAACAGGCTGCTTGGCGAGAGTGCGCTGAATTGTCGATATGATATCGACGCGGTATCTGTTTATCTTCTCGATTTCATCGAGCACCCTTGGACGCACATTTCGCCTGCCTGCATACCTGAGGATTCTGTCTTTGTTTATCGGATACACCTCAAAGGCACGTTGGAATTCTTTGTGAATAGTGATATCGTCAAGGTGAAAGAAGTCCCGGTCCACGACCAGATCGACCAGCTTCTTTTCCAGAGAAGGAACTACCGTGCCGTCATAGGTAAGAACTGGAGAATCCGTAATCAGAGTTTTTACAATGATGGCATCCTTGAGGGCCTGTCGGATAGACACCGCCTCCCTGAACGTATACACATTTGAAAATGCGGCTCGCAGAGAAACCAGGACCCGTTCAGCCTCGCGCCTGCCTGTTTCCACCATAATATTCCCTTGACCGATATCCGAAATGCAATTGTCGACTCCTATGCATTCGGAGACCAGAAAAGCATTGAGTTCTTTCATCCTCGGACTGATTTCAACCTTATATTCAGGTTTTGTTCCTATACGGTACTTCCCGCGACCGCTTTGGAATACAAGACCAGCCCTTTCAAGCGCACGAATGCACGAAAAGACTGTTTGTACAGGCTGTTCCGGAAACAGTTCCCGGATTTCCTTGGCAGAAGTTTCTCCCCGGGCATCAAGCAGCGTCAGAACAGTATCTTTGAACCCTTTCATGGCACAAAGATAATAAATAAATCGTCAAATAATTAAAATAATGACAATTTATTGCAGTAAGGCGGCGAGAAGCTTTACTCCTTCTTCCATGCGGGAAGCGTCGAGGAAGGAGAAGTTGAGGCGCATCGTATTTCGGTGGCTGCCGTCGGGGTAGAAGAAAGAACCAGCTACGTAGGCGACGCCGGATGCCAGGGCCCGGTCGTAGAGGGCCACGGTGTCGATGCTTTCCGGCAGGGTCGCCCAGAGGAAAAGACCTCCTTCGGGCTTGGTCCAGGAAACACCGGCAGGCATATATTTGTCCAGCAGCGCGAGCATCTTGTCGCGTTTCGCGCGATAGAGTTCCCTGCTCTTCGCGAGGTTGGCGTCGAGAGCTCCGCCTGTCAGGAACTCCGTCGCGAGATACTGGTCGAAAACGGGCGGGCAGAGGTCCAGCGCCTGTTTGCAGACATATATTTTGTCGAGAATGTCTTCAGGCCCGAAGATCCAGCCGAGGCGGAATCCGGGGGCGAATATCTTGGAGAACGACCCGAGGTGCAGAGTCCTTTCGGGAGCCATCGAATATATCGTGGGCAGAGGTTCGCCGCTGTAACGGAGTTCGCGGTAAGGACTGTCCTCGACTATCAGAAGTTCGTGCCCGCGCGCGTATTCCACTATCTTTCTTCTCTGCTCCAGCGTCAGCGTTTCGCCCGAAGGGTTGTTGAAATCGGGAATCAGGTAGATGAACTTGGCCTTCGGCACGGGGGCGTCCGATTCGAGGGCCTGCGCCAGGTCGACGACTTCCGCGCGATAGGAGCGGAAAGACTGCAACACACCGAGGTACACGGGGCTGAACGCCAGGACCGCATCGCCGGGATCGAGCAGTATGCGCGAGCTCACGTCGATGCCCTGCTGGGAGGAGGTTGTAATCTGGATGTTCGACACCGGAACGCCATGACGGTCGCCCAGAGCCTGCCTCAACTCCGGCACCCCCTGCGTGGCGCCGTACTGGAGGGCCTTGGAACCATACTTCTCCACCACACGGGCGGCAAGCGCGGGCATTTCCTCCAAAGGGAAAGTGGCCGCATCGGGGTAACCGCCGGCGAAAGAACAGATGGCGTTAAGGTCCACCCTGCGGAATATCTCCCTCACGGGCGAACGCAGAAAGTTCGCCACGTCGGAAGAGTATTTGCCGTCGTATTTCACTACTTGCGACTGATCACGGCACCGAGGGCGCGGAGGCGGCCGTCGATATCCTCGTAACCGCGGTCTATCTGCTCGATGTTGTCGATTTCGGAAGTGCCCTTGGCGCTCATAGCGGCCAGCAGCATCGCGATACCCGCGCGGATATCGGGGCTGGTCATACGGTTCGCGCGAAGCTGGAACTTGTGGTCGTGGCCGATGACGACCGCGCGGTGAGGGTCGCAGAGAATTATCTGCGCGCCCATATCAATCAGTTTGTCGACGAAGAACAGGCGGCTCTCGAACATCTTCTGGTGGATGAGCACGCTGCCCTTGCACTGGGTCGCGACCACGAGGATGACGCTCAGAAGGTCGGGAGTGAGGCCCGGCCAGGGGGCGTCCGCGATGGTCATTATGGAACCGTCGATGAAGGACTCTATCTCGTAGCTTTCCTGCTTGGGAACGAATATGTCGTCGCCCCTCTGCTCGAGCTTCACGCCAAGGCGCTTGAAGGCCTCGGGGATGATGCCGAGGTTGGCGTAGGAGACGTTCTTTATGGTGAGTTCGCTTTGGGTTATCGCCGCCAGGCCGATGAAGGAACCCACCTCGATCATATCGGGCAGAATCTTGTGGTTAGCGCCGTGGAGCCTGTTCACGCCGTGAATGGTGAGCAGGTTGCTGCCGATGCCCTCGATGTTCGCGCCCATCGCGTTGAGAAGGGTACAGAGCTGCTGCAGGTAAGGTTCGCAGGCGGCGTTGTAGATGGTGGTGTCGCCTTCCGCGAGGGAAGCGGCCATCACGATGTTGGCGGTACCTGTGACGGAGGCCTCGTCCAGCAGCATATAGCAGCCTTTCAGGCCCTTGGGGGCGGTGAGATGGTAGGCGCGCACGTCCTTGTCGTACTCATACACGGCGCCCAGGTTCACGAAGCCCTCGATATGGGTGTCGACGCGGCGGCGTCCAATCTTGTCTCCGCCGGGTTTCGGGAAGAAAGCCTCGTGGAAACGCGCAAGCAGCGGTCCCGTGATCATAACCGAACCGCGCAGCGAGGCGCAACGGCTCACGAACTCGGCGCTCTTGACGTAATCCAGGTCGATGGCGTCCGCCTTGAAGGTGTATTCCCCCTTCGCGTGGCGCGTCACCTTCACTCCCATCCCTTCGAGAAGGGCGATGAGGTTGCGGATGTCGAGGATTTCAGGCACGTTGCTGACGCGCACTTCCTTGTCGGTCAGCAGCACCGCGCTGAGAATCTGCAGCGCTTCGTTTTTAGCCCCCTGCGGGGTGATGCTTCCGTGGAGGGAATGGCCTCCTTCTATGATGAATGTTCCCATAATCAGATATGTTCGACCTCAGGGCTGAGAGTTACGCCGAAGCGCTCCTTTACCCCTTCGATAATTTCATTTTCAAGGGAGATGATATCGGCCGGCGCCGCATCTCCGCTGTTGTTGACGATAACCAGAGGCTGCTTTTCGTACACTTTCGCCCCGCCCCTCTCGGCGCCTCGGAACCCGAGGCGGTCGATCATCCACGCGGCAGGCACTTTCACCTCTCCGTCCGGCAGGTCGTAATGGGGCGGTTCCACCCCTTCAGCCTTGGCGATGGCCTCGTACTGCGCCCGCGGCATCACGGGGTTCTTGAAGAAGCTTCCTGCGCTCCCCGTTTCAGCCGGATCGGGCAGTTTCTCGCGGCGGATGCGGATGATGGCGTCGCGCAGCTGCTGGGGCGTCAGGGCGTCGAGATCGGCCCCTTCGAGGGCCGCCTTGATGTTGCCGTATTCCAGCTTGGGGCTGTACTTGCGGGTAAGGCGGAAGAGCACGCTGGTGACTATGTAACGGCCCTTGTTGTGCTTGAACATCGAGTCGCGGTAGCCGTAGCCCAGTTCGTGGGTTTTGAATATGGTCTTGCTCCAGTCTTTGGTGTCGAGGCAAACCACTCCTGCGATGATATCCTTCACCTCGACGCCGTAAGCGCCGATGTTCTGGACCGCAGAAGCTCCGACCTCGCCCGGGATCAGAGAAAGGTTCTCTGCGCCCCACAGGCCGTTCTTGCAGGTCTCCGCCACGAAATCGTCGAAAACCACACCCGAACCCACGGTCATCAGCACCTCGTCGAGGCCCATGTCCACATACTTGAGGTATTTCACTCCCGAGTGAAGCACCGTGCCCGGGAAATCTCCCGTGAAGAGAAGGTTGCTTCCGCCGCCGATATGCAGCACCGGCTGGGGCAGCGAGGCATAGTCCAGGTTCTGGAGCTCCTCTATGCTCGAGTATTCGATATACAAAGCGCACTTCACCTTCATTCCGAAAGTGTTGTGCGCCTTCAAGTCGTAGTTCTCGATTCTTATCACACTACAAATATAGTGTTTTTTATGTTTGGGAAAATCAATGTTATTTGATACTTTTGCTGTCGCTATGACTACCGCAAAAAACGCCGCTCTGCTTACGCTGACCGATGCCGTCGCGCTGGCGCTCGTGTTCGCTTTGCCCGCGCTCTCGCATCTCACCTCGGTTCCCTTCTATCTGGCCGACCCTATGCGACTGGCGGTGCTGGGAGCCCTCATCGCAACCCGAAACTGGAAGAACTCCCTCGCCCTGGCGCTGGCGCTGCCCCTGGTTTCCTTCGCACTGAGCGGACATCCTGTCTATCCCAAATGTCTCATCATAGCGGCGGAACTCGCGGTGAACGTGGCTCTCTTCGCGGCATTCGCACGCGCCATCAAACGCAAGAGCGCATTGGCCTGCGGAGGCGCAGCGTTCCTTTCGATTCTGCTAAGCAAAGCTTTCTATTACGGCCTCAAGGCACTGGTGCTTGCTGCGGGGCTGCCGGGTACGGAACTGGTGTCCACGGCGCTGTGGATACAACTCTTTGTTGCCGTGATCCTTTCGGCCGGCATCGCATTGCGTTTCAGAAAATAATTACTTCGCCGGAGATACGAGCTTGTGCAGCGAGAAGGGCTTTCCTTCGGCGCTGAGGCCCTCGATGCGGACGATGTAGGGATAATCCTTCAGGTCGTTGTTGCAGAAGGAGAACTCCGCGCGACCCTGGCTGATTTTGACGTCGGGCGACCACCAGAGCGTATTGCGCTTGTCGAACGACTCCGACTCGCCCTTGTCGTAGCGGGGCGAAGTGAAGTAGCGCGGCACCTGGTAGCCGAGCGGCACGAAATACAACAGCGAAGGATTGCGTTCCGAGCTCCTGCGCGCTCCGCCGGGCTTGAGGCTGATGGCAACCACGCCGCCTTCGCCTCCGCGAGCCGGATCCGGTTGCGTGGAAACGCTTATGGCGCGGATATCCGAAAGCCTCACCATATCGAAGCCCCACCACTGCTGCTCGTCTTCATCCACAATCAGCGCCACCTTGCCGGACTCGTCCTGGTCGAACGACAAGGTGCCGGTTTCGCCCTCCTCACCGGTGTCGGAACCGCCGAAGCCCGACAAGTTTCGGACATTGCGGTTATACATATTCTCGCCGTCGTACACAAATGTCGCCTTCTTCATACTGAGGTATTCGACGAGAGTCATATCCTTGTACATCTTGAGGTCCGAGCTGTAGTTGATTCCGAAGGTCAGCACGTCGTCGATGCCGTAATCGGCGGTAACCACCGCTGCCTGCAGGGTATCGTCCGCAGCCACGTCGCCAAGCATAGGGGCCGACATCCTGGCATCTTTGGCATAGCCAAGGGCAGGATGGTACAGGAACGGAGGAGCCACCACGTCGCCGTTCCACCTGGGAAGGTACGAAGCTCCGAGTCGCGAACGGCCGATGTTGATGAGGAATTCGGTCCCTTCTTCGAAGTCGAGGCTGTCGATGAGGAAAGACTTGCCCTGTTCCACCTTCACCGCCGTGACGTGGTTCCACTTGGGAACCATGAAGGTGAACATGAATTTCTTGGGCATCTTCCTGGAAAACATCCTCGAGATGTGTCCGCGGATTTCCTGTATCTGTTCCCTCAGGTGACGTATGGTGAACTTGCCGGCCTTAAGGTCGAGAATCTTCTCCAGATCGTAATAGCGCCAGCCCTGTATCATCATCAGGATGTCCAGCGCCGCGGCGCGTTCCATCTCGGGCACTTCGGGGTCGAAATACCAGTAAGGTTTGTTGATTTTCCCTTTGAGTTCGCTGCTGAGCCCGAAATACGAAGTGATGCCGTCGGCCTGCTGCCAGTCCTTGAGCACGCCGCGCACCACCGACACCGAGCAGTTGCCGTCGAGGGCCTTGCCTTCGGCGTCGGAAAGGGAAAGACCGAAGGTCGTAAGGGCGCGCACCTCCGGGGAGAAAGCCTTCGTCTCGAGCTTGCACTCGGGGTTGTTGGAGTCCTGCACGAAGAAGAGCCTTTCGGCCAGGATCCTTCCGTCGCGGTCCACTATCAGCAGATGGTTGATTCCCGGGCGAAAGACATTCTTGTCCACCATCAGCGTGCCCTGCTTGCCGTCGAGGTTGAGTTCGGCGAGAGGCCTGAGGTCGGTGTTGTCGCGAACCAGAAGGCTCGCAGTGCCGCCGCCCACTCCAAGGGCGCCGATGTAATAGCGGCCGGCGTGTATCCTCAGCTGGATGCAGGCGCCGTCAGTTGCTGGCGCGGGAAGGGGATGCTTCTTGCCGGTGCCGTCGAGGATGCTGTAGCTTGCGCCAGGCCTCGGCAGAAATGCGAAAGCGCCCATTCCGTCGTGACGCGTGGTGACCGGCATTATGGTTTCGCCGCTTGCATCGACCAGCGCGCCGTGGAAGTCGACGTTCATTCCGAGCTTGTCGGTGACCTTTATTCCCATCACGGACCTGTGTCCGGCAAAATACCTTCCGCTCTCCGGCCAGAAGCTGATGTTCACGTCGGGCGGAGGAGTCTTGGCCTTCTTCCTCTTCTTAACCTGCTCGCCGATTATCCTCACCTGTTCGTTGAAAAGATATTCGGGGCTGTTGTTGAGTTGCCAGAGGGTGTAGCCGCGGACCGTGTAGTCGCCTGTTTCCAGGTTGGGAGGTAGTTCTATGCAGCCGTCGAAACCGCCCTTGCCGCGCTTGACTTTCACGCGGACCACCGCCTCTCCCTTCTCGTCGAGAACTTCGGCGTAGACGAAGCGGCTGCGGGGCAGAACGGTATAATCGGAAGCGTCGCGCACCCAGGCTTTGAACCAGATGTTTTCTCCCGCCGTGTAGCAGGTGCGGTCGATGTGCAGGTAGACCTTTTCGGGGGTGCACCACGACGAATAGGTACCGTACCTCAACATCAGCGAGTCCAGCCTGGTCTCTTCCGCCTTCTGCCCGAAAGCAGCCAGCGGGAGAAGCATCGCCAACGCTATGATCAATCGTTTCATCACTCGCAAATATAAGAACTTTTAGCTACGCTATATACGTGCCCGCTACCGTATCACCTCCCTCGCCCGTCCAATTCGTATGGAAAAATTCTCCGCGGGGCTTGTCCGTGCGCTCGTAGGTATGCGCGCCGAAGAAGTCGCGCTGGGCCTGAAGCAGGTTGGCGGGCAGACGCTCGGTGCGATAGCCGTCGTAATACTCGAGGGCCGCGCTCAGGCAAGGCACCGGGATGCCGTTCAGCACCGCGCTCGCAATCACGTTGCGCCAGCCCTTCTGCGCCTCTGCGAGCTTGCCCTGGAAGTAGCTGTCCAGAAGCAGGTTGGCAATGCCGGGGTTCTTGTCGAAGGCTTCCTTGATCTTGCCGAGGAAAACGCTGCGGATGATGCACCCGCCCCTCCACATCAGGGCGATTCCTCCGTAGTTGAGGTTCCAGCCGTACTCCTTGGCGGCGGCGCGCATCAGGGCGTAACCCTGGGCGTACGACACCACCTTGGCGGAGAACAGGGCGCGGCGCAGATCCTTCAAGAATGCCGCGCGGTCGCCGGTGTATTTAGCGGGCTTTGGTCCTTCAAGGATCTTCGCGGCGGCAACACGCTCTTCCTTCTGTGCGGAAAGGCAGCGCGCGAATACCGACTCGCCGATAAGTGTCAGGGGAACTCCGTGGTCGAGGGCTGCGATTGCGGTCCATTTGCCGGTGCCCTTCTGGCCCGCCGTGTCGAGGATGTAATCCAGCACATACTTTCCATCGTCATCCTTCTTCGCGAGAATGTCGCGGGTTATTTCGACGAGATAGCTGTCGAGGTCGCCCTTGTTCCACTCGGCGAAGGTTTCGTGCATCTCCTCGTTGGTCATTCCGAGGTAATCCTTCATTATCTGATAGCATTCGCAGATGAGCTGGATGTCGCCGTACTCGATGCCGTTGTGCACCATCTTCACGAAATGGCCGGCGCCGCCTTCTCCCACCCAGTCGCAGCAGGGCGCTCCGCCTTCGACCTTGGCGCAGATTCCCTGGAAGATGGGTTTGACGTGGGGCCAGGCAGCGGGAGATCCTCCGGGCATCATAGAGGGGCCCTTGAGGGCGCCTTCCTCGCCGCCCGAAACTCCGGTGCCGACGTAGAGAAGTCCCTTGCTCTCGACATAGGCCGTGCGGCGCGCGGTGTCGGGAAAATGCGAATTGCCGCCGTCGATGATGATGTCGCCTGGTTCAAGCAGGGGGATGAGCTTCTCGATGAAGTCGTCCACCGCCTGTCCCGCCTTTACCATCAGGAATACCCTGCGGGGTGCCTTGAGCGATCCCACGAGATCCTCCAGCGAATGCGCTCCGTAGAAGTTCTTGCCGGCGCCGCGGCCCGCCATGAATTTGTCCACCTTTTCCACCGTGCGGTTGAAAACGCTTACGCGGAAACCCTTGCTTTCCATATTCAGCACGAGGTTTTCGCCCATAACCGCGAGGCCGATGAGGCCGATGTCAGATTTGACCATATCCTTTAGATGTTAAATTTCATTTAAGTTTAAATCCAAGCCTTGAAAGTTTTTCCGCCATTTCGGGCGTGCCGTCTTTGAGCGCGACGGCAAACGACGTGAATTCGCGCCGTATCGGGTAATCGCCGCGAAGGCGTTCAAAAGCGCCCGGTTCCGCGAGCAGGGCATCGCTGTCTGCGCTTATGTCGTAGGTATGCAGAACCGCCTCAGTAAGCACTTCCTGCGTGGTTTTGCCTTTGGCATCGATACCGAACTCCGGCGACTGGGGCGGGGCGGGAATGCCGGTGGCCGTCCAGTCCGCAAGCGGCAGGCCTAGAACTTCGGCCACCGTGCGCACAGCGGCGGTAGTTCCGTTGGCTTTGCCGTCTGCAGAGTACCCTGCGATGTGCGGAGTGCCTATGTCCAGAAGGCTTTGGAGTTCCCTGTCGAAATCGGGTTCTCCTTCCCATACGTCCAGCGCTGCTGCCTTGATGGCTCCGGCCTTCAGGGCTTCTTTCAGCGCGGCGTTGTCCACCACAGGGCCGCGGGAGGAGTTTATGAGTATCTGGTCTTTGCGCAGGGTGGCGATGCGTTTTGCGTCGAACAGATGCCAGGTAGCGTCGGGGCCGCTCTTTTCGAGAGGCACGTGAAGGGTGATGATGTCGCTCCTTGCTATCAATGTCGACAGGTCCGTGAAGGCTTCCTGTCCTTCTTTTCTTGCCCTGGGCGGGTCGTTCAGAAGAACCCGCATCCCGAGGATACCGGCGGCCTCCGCCACCTTGCTGCCCACGTTGCCGACGCCAACAACTCCGAGAGTTAGTTTGCTCAAATCCAGCGAATGCTTCTTCGCAAGCGTAAGCAACAGCGCCGTAATATACTGCTTTACGCTCCAGGAGTTGCAGCCCGGAGCGTTGCGCCAGACTATTCCGCTCGCTTCGCACCAGGCTGTGTCGATATGGTCGAAACCGATGGTCGCGGTGGCTATCACCTTCACTTTGGAGCCCTTCAGCAGGGCCTCGTTGCAGATAGTGCGGGTGCGGGTAATAAGAGCGTCGGCATCGCGCACCACCTCCGGAGTCGTCTCTTTGCCGGGCAGATACACCACCTCGGCGTAAGGCTCAAGTGCTCCACGCAAGAACGGAATCTTGTTATCTGCAACTATCTTCATCAGTCCTTGAATCTGTCGGGATGGGCCCAGAGGCCGAGGGCCGGGTTGGAGATGTAGTATATTTCTTCGCCGTCGGGCATCGTGTTCCAGCCGTCGCGGAGCTTGTCCACGGGGTAGCGCGACGCCATCTCGGCATAAGCGCAATACTTGAACCCTACGCCCTCTATCTCCTCGCGGCTCATTTCGGGGCCGGGACAATAGGTTATGCCGAAGCGTCCTTCGGACGAGCCGTGGATGAGGTGCGCCGATGCACCGAGGTTCTCGCGGAGGTCCTTGTTCGCGGCGGTGCATTCCAGCGTATGGGCGGTGCCGCGATAGCCGTATTTGCGGATGAGGCCGTCGATGGTCTTGTCCTCGCCGAACTCCCGCAGGGCGGGTGCCAGGATTATCAGTTCCGCCCCATCGGCAAGCGCCATTCGGGTGCGGTAAATCGCCTTGTTGCCTAGCCAGGTGCTCTTGAATTCTTCCGGATCGAGGTACACCACGCACTTGCGTATCTGCCTGTCCACCATTATGAAGTTAACCTGAAGCGAAAGCTCGGCCGCCTTCTGGAAGCACTCGAAATCGTCGCCTATGAAAAGGCCGCGGGTTACCATCTGTCCGTCGGAATCCTTTGCCCGGACGGTCAGCACGTAAACTATGGGAAGCTGAGGGATGAAATGCTCCCTGGCGTACTCGAATACGTCGCGGACCGGGGTCTTCGCCCTTCCCATCATACGCTCCATTCCGAAGCTCGCCCCGATGAAGTGGCTCTTGTTTATGAAGTCCGAGCCGCCCACTCCCACGAATATGTTCTTGGTGTAGTTTGCCATTCCCACGACCTCGTGGGGAACCACCTGGCCGATGGAAAGAATCAGGTCGAAGCCCGGGTCCAGCAGAAGTTTGTTCACCTGCGCCTCCATCGAATAGTCGAGGCGTCCTTCGGAGACTTCTTTAATATAGGAAGATGGCACCGTGCCCACCGACACCACGTCGTTGCGCCAGTCGTGCACCCTTACAATATCCGCGGGCATATGGCCGAACATCGCCTTTATCTGCTCCGGGGTCATCGGGCTGTGGGTGCCGAGGGCCGGCATCACGTCCGTAAGCTTCTCCCCGAAATAGTCGTAGACCATCTCGGTGATTGGCCCGGCGTAGGAATTGGCGCGGGTAAAGTCGGGCGGAATCGCCATCACCCTCTTTTTGGGCCCCATCGCATCGAATACCTGTTTCAGGATTGCGCGGGTCTCCCCGGGAGTAATGACGTCGGTCTTCGAGCCTCTTCCGAAATAAAGCATATGCTATCTCTTTACGCGGGCGTTGCCCTCCCAGACGCTCCAGACCTGCTCTTCGTCGGCAGGCTGGGCATAGTCGGTGAGGAATGTAGTGGCGAGCGCGCCGCTGGCCCAGCCGAACTGCGCGCAGCGCTCTCCGTCCCAACCCTTGAGAATGCCGTACAAAAGGCCTCCCACGAAGCCGTCGCCTCCGCCGATGCGGTCCAGGACGTGGATTTCGCGGGGCTGGATAACGTGCCACTGCTCGCCGTCGAGAAGAATCGCGCCCCATTCGTGGGTGTTGGCGTCCTTCACCTGGCGAAGCGTGGTACCATAGACCTGGGCATTAGGATACTGCTCTCGAACGCGGCGTATCATCTCCTTGAAGCCGTCTATCTTGGCTGCGATGTCCTTGCCTCCGGCTTCGGGACCCTCGATTCCAAGGCAGAGCTGGAAGTCTTCCTCGTTGCCGATGAGGATATCCGCATAACTCGCAATCTCCGAGAACACTTCGTGAAGTTCCTTTTCGCGTCCCTTCCAGAAAGATGCGCGATAGTTGAGGTCGAAGCTGATGCGGGTGCCGTGCTTTTTCGCGGCGCGGGCAAGTTCCAGGCAGAAGGCGCTGGTCTGGGGGCTGAGCGCCCCGATAAGGCCGGAAAGATGCACTATCTGCACTCCTTCTTCCCCGAAGATGCGTTCAAGGTCGAAATCCTTCACATCCAGCGTGCGTCCCACCTCACCCGCGCGGTCGTTCCATACGCGGGGTCCGCGGGAACCGTAACCGCTGTCGGCGACGTTGATCTGGTGCCTATAGCCCCAGGGACCTCCCTGTTCCACTTCGGGGCCTTCGAAATCCATCCCTCGGCTGCGGAGGTTCCCCTTGATGAAGTGTGCGAACGGGCTGCCCTTCACGAATGCGGTCAACACCTTCACGGGGAGTCCCAGATAAGATGCGATGCTTGCGACATTGGTCTCGGCGCTGGTGGCCTGCAGACGGAAAAGGTCGCTGCCGTGCACCGGCTGTCCGTTTTCGGGGGTGATGCGAAGCCCCATGCTGGTGGGTACCAGCATGGCGTATTTGCAGTTGGGTTTAAGTTTTATGTCCATAAGCTAGATGCTGAAAGAATTGAAGCCGCCGTCCACCACCAGGATGGTGCCGGTAACGCCCTTCGATGCGTCGGAAGCCAGGTAATGCAGCGCGCCCACCAGTTCGTCCGCCTCGAGGAAGCGGCCGAAGGGAGTATGACAGATAATCTTATGGCTGCGGTCCGTCAGGCTGCCGTCGGGATTTGTAAGCAGGCTCCTGTTCTGGTTGGAGAGGATGAAGCCCGGGGCGATTCCGTTCACGCGGAGGCCGTCGCCGAACTTGGTGGCGAGTTCACCCGCCAGCCATTCCGTCCAGCTTGCAAGGGCGGACTTCGCCATGCCGTATCCCGCCACTCGGGTGAGCGGACGGAAACTCGACATCGAGCAGAAGTTGATTATCGAGCCCTTCTTCTTGTCGACCATCACCTTTGCGAACACCTTCGTGGGAAGGATGGCGCCGATGATGTTTATGTCGAACACCTTGCGGGTGGCCTCGAGGTCCATGTCGAAGATGGTCTGGTCGGGGCCCACGTTCGCGGGACCCATATTGCCGCCGACCGCGTTCAGCAGGATATCGATGGTGCCATAGGCCTTCAGGATGTCGGCGAGATTCTGCTTCAGAGCATCCTCGTCGAGCACGTTCGTGGTGAGGAACATCGCTTCGCCGCCCGCCGCCTTGATTTCGTCTACCAGTCCTTTGCCGATATCGGCCGACTTCTCGCGGCCGAGCAGAACGACCTTGCAGCCCTGCGCCGCAAAGTACTTCACAATCGTCGACCCGAGCACTCCCGTCGCTCCGGTCATCACCACAACCCGTCCCTTTATGTCAAACAGATTCTCCATATTCTAAAAATGGTATTTAATTCCTGCGGATAGGCCATACTGGGCAAGACTTATATATTC
Organism: Bacteroidales bacterium; assembly: GCA_017614795.1. The sequence goes on along the minus strand of JAGABD010000021.1, from coordinate 35,919 downwards.
ATCTTTATCGAACTTTACCCTTTGCATTTTGCTGTTTTCGTCCATATAATCCATATAGGTCAAGGCTCCTGTGTATAGCGATGCGGCTATGCCGAAATACAGATTTTTCTTCAAGAAGAAATCGTAACCGAGGTCAATGTTGTATCCCATAGCCAGGCCGCCTCCGCTCATCAGCAGGACGGGTGAGTCCAGCTTTTCGTAATACCAATACATCCCCAGTCCCAGATTCAGCCAGAATACCGACTTGCGGCCTTCTCCAAACTTGCGGAAGGAATACATCACTTCGCCGAACAGTATGTTTTCGATCTCCGTGACTGAATACAAAGAGACCGAATTATGCCAGTTGTTGATCTTGACTCCGAAGCCATTATTTCTGTCCTCTGTTTTTCCGGGATAGAAATACGTAAAATCAATTCCGACATTCACTCCGTCGCGCATCTTTCTGTAGAAATTATTGGCTGCGGCACCTTGATTGGTCGGCTCGTCGGCCGTACGGCGTCCCCATCCGGCATACAGGCCATAACGAGCCCCTGCCTTTCCTTTCTTGTTTGCATCAGACTGCTGCAACATCTGCGTCTGACCGAACGAGTACTTCACCCGCGCGCTCGAGTCCACCGCAACCGTATCTGCACCCTGCGCCATTGCCTCCGGCGCACCGCACCACACCGCGGCCGTCATCAGCACTGTCAGCAGTATTTTCCCCCTCAGCATTGACATTTGGTATATCAAACAAAAATAACCACTATTTCCGAATTTTACAAATTCGGGAAGGTGAACAACTGTCGTCCCCCTCCTCCAAACCACTGTGGGGGAACGTCAAATTCGGCCATTTTTGCTTTCCCCCCATCGCCCCAATCAAGAGGGGGACGACACCGCGCCAAGAAGCAGAGGCGAGCCGCCGCGGGATGGCCTTTCGGGATGGGCAATGCCGGGGTGGGCTCCCCTTGTGGGACGCACCACGGCCCTTTGCCCAACGCGGAGTGGAGGCGGCGACAAAGGGAATTGGCGGCGGGGGTGGGGCCGAAGGGGGCTGGGAGAAATTGGGACGGGCGATTTTACTGGAATGTATACAAGACCTTTTGCGAAAATGGCGAAAAATGCAAAAGGTCCTACCAAATTTAGGGGGACCTTTAGCAAAAACCATAGTAAAGTGTAAAAGGTCCTGCCATTTTAAAGGGGACCGTTTGCGTTTTGGGCCGAAAATGCGAAAGGTCCCTTAGCAACGAAGACAGAAACCCAGGAAAAGCCTTGCTACTTCACCGTGCTGGCAAGGCAGAGCTCATCCATCTGGACCTGGTCGATGCGGGAAGGAGAGTCGATCATTACGTCGCGTCCCTGGTTGTTCTTGGGGAAGGCGATGTAGTCGCGGATGGTCTCTTGTCCGCCGAAGAGGGCGCAGAGACGGTCGAAACCGAAGGCGAGACCTCCGTGAGGCGGCGCGCCGTACTTGAAGGCGTTGATGATGAAGCCGAACTTGTACTCGGCCTCCTCCTTGCCGATGCCGAGCACCTGGAACATACGCTCCTGCACGTCGGCGTTGTGGATACGGATGCTGCCGCCGCCGAGTTCGTTGCCGTTCAGCACGAAGTCGTAGGCATTGGCGCAGACGCGCTCGAGGTCTTCCTTCCTGTCGGAATAGAAGAGGTCGAGATGCTCCGGCTTGGGCGCCGTGAAGGGATGGTGCATCGCATAGAAGCGTCCGTCCTCGTCGCTCCATTCTAGCAGAGGGAAGTCCACGATCCAGAGAGGCGCGAACACCTTCGGGTCGCGGAGACCGGCGCGTCCGGCGAGTTCGAGACGGAGCACGCCGAGCTGGGTCTGGGTCTTGCGCTTGGGTCCGCAGAGCATCAGCACGAGGTCGCCCTTCTTCGCCTCGACCTTGGTGGCAATGGCCTGCAGTTCTTCGGGCGAGAAGAACTTGTCGATGCTGGACTTGACGCTGCCGTCTTCGTTGAGTTTGATATATACCAGGCCCTTGGCGCCGACCTGAGGACGCTTCACCCATTCGGTGAGTTCGTCAAGTTCCTTGCGGGACCATCCTGCGGCGCCTTCGACTGCGATCGCGCCCACATAGGGCACGTTGTCGAACACTCCGAATCCGTGGCCCTGAGCGTCGGACGTAATCTCGTGAATCAGCATTCCGAAACGCACGTCGGGCTTGTCGGAACCGTAGCGGTCCATTGCGTCATACCAGCTCATTCGCGGCAGAGGGTTGGGAACCTCGACTCCGAGCACGTTCTTGAAGAGGCTGCGCATCATTCCCTCGAACATCGCAAGCACGTCGTCCTGCTCAACGAAGGACATCTCGCAGTCTATCTGGGTAAATTCGGGCTGACGGTCCGCGCGAAGGTCCTCGTCGCGGAAGCAGCGCACTATCTGCATATAGCGGTCGTAACCCGCGACCATCAGCAGCTGCTTGAAGGTCTGGGGGCTCTGCGGCAGGGCGTAGAATTCTCCCGGGTTCATTCGGGAAGGCACCACGAAGTCGCGGGCGCCCTCGGGGGTGGACTTGATGAGGTAAGGGGTCTCTATCTCCAGGAAGCCGTGCGCGTCGAGATAGTTGCGGCACTCGTGCGCGATGCGGTGGCGGAGTTCCAGCGCCCTCTTGAGGGGCGCGCGGCGAAGGTCCAGATAACGGTACTTCGCGCGGATATCCTCGCCGCCGTCGCTCTGCTCCTCTATGGTGAAGGGAGGAGTGAGGCTCTTGTTGAGGATGTTTATGGTCTCGACGGCGATTTCGACATCGCCCGTATCCATCTTGGGGTTCTTGCTCTGACGCTCGACCACCGTGCCCTGCACCTGGATCACATACTCGCGTCCGAGGGAGGTCGCGGTTTCCACCAGCGCCTCGGGGGCGTCGGCGCCGACCACCAGCTGGGTTATGCCATAGCGGTCGCGAAGGTCGATAAAGGTCATACCGCCGAGTTTACGGCTGCGCTGCACCCATCCGGCGAGCGTCACTTTCTTCGATACATCTGAAATGCGGAGTTCCCCGCAAGTGTGAGTTCTGTACATATCTGTTTTTCTATATCCTACAAATATACCTATATTCCCGTTTTGTTGTCACATCGTAAACACGAGCCCTATCGCAAGGGACTTCCCGAGCACGTCGGAAGCGAACAAATACGCCGCGTTCAGTTCCACTCCGCAGAAGCGCAGGCCGAGCCCCGCCGAAGCGAATGAGGGCACCACCGAATCGCCGCCGTAACGGTATCCGGCGCGAAGGAAAGCGTGCTGCGCGAAGGAGTATTCGGCGCCCGCCGAGAGGGCTATCGTCCCGCTGAAATAATAATCCCCCGCAAGATTCATCCTGAGCAGATGATGCTCCGTCTCGACCGCCGTCAGGCTGCCGCCCACCGTGATGGAGGAAGGCAGGGGAAACTCTCCCGTCTTTTCCGAGCCGACGGAGGACCCGAGCGTGGAGAAGCCGGCCCAGGCGACAAGTCCGTCGAAATGCCCCGCCGCGAAAAAGTCCGCGACGTACGACGATGTCTTGTAGTTCGCCATTATGCTCTGCTGCGCATAGCCGAGGTTCACTCCCGCAGAATAGTTCTCGTTGAAGGTAAAACCGACGCCTCCCTTTACGACGAGGTCGGTGGGGATGTCGTCGGTCCCGTAAATCTTCTCTCCGGCCCCGCGGGTGAAATCCAGAGAGAATCCGAATTCTTCATATTTGCCCGCCGCTCCGCCGCTGATGTAGGTTACGGGGGAGAGTTCCGGCGCGAACCTGAGATATGACGCGCCAGCGGAGAAGTCGCTCCGCGAGAAGGGCAGGGTCGCTGCGGTCTTGGGGCCGCTCGCGCCCATCGCGAGGCTCGCGGGAGAAAAGTCCAGGCGCAGGAACGGCATAGCCTCGGTCCCCGGCTCCACCGCGAAAGCGGCCGTCGGAAGCAGAAGCATCGCAAGTATCAACATCTTTCTCATCGCCTAAACTTTTGCTATTACGAATTTATGGCTCTTGCCCAAGCACTTCACCGTGACGGTGTAGCGGCCGGGGGCGAGTTTCTTCATATCGACCAGCGCGGGTTCGTTCGCCGAGGTGGTGTACTTGCCCGACAGCACCGTCTTGCCCGTGGAGTTCACCACCTTCACTTCGAGGTCTCCGGCCACCAGCGTGGCGAAACTGAGGCTCTCGGTGACGGGCTGCTTCCCGACGGTGACGCCTGAAAGGTCCAGAGGAGAATCGTCCGTCGCGCTGTTGCGGATTACCGCTACCGACATCGTCGAAGACACGCTCATATTCTCGTTGTCGGTCGCCGTGACGGTAACCGTGGCGAGACCCTTACCCATGGCAAAGATGGTAAAGAATGCGTCGGAAACATCTGTCTGGACGACGGCTTGGTCGGAACTTGCAGCATGATAGACAAGATTGTCGTTTTCGTTGTAATCGCGGAAATACTCGCTGAGATCCAGCACTTTACTGTCTCCTCTTTCCGCAAACACCTGATCCGGAAAAGCTTTTATGACCACCGGGGGAATATTGCCGTGGGAGAGGGCTCCGTATGCGTCGATATAAGGGCCTATGTAACGCCTGGGTGTGACATGGGTATTGTCAGCGCCTTCGAGGATGCGTTCCTTGAGTTCGTCGGCGGTGAAGCCCTGCCTGCCGAGAAGGGACACCAGGAGGGCCGCCACTCCGGAAACGTGGGGGCAGGCCATCGAGGTGCCGTTCATATAGCCGTAATTGACATAATCGTCGTCAGGTCCCTTGCTTGTGCAGTAAAGGTTCCAGATGTTGCCTCTGCTGACGCCGAGGTTGTCGTAGTTCATCTTCGGGAAAGAGGGATTGCTCAGATCCTCTCCGAGTCCGTCCCCTCCGGGGGCGCAGATGTCCACCCAGTCGCCGTAATTGGTATACCAGGCGTAGATGTAGTCCGGACCGGTCGCCCCGACGGCTATCACCCTGTCGTAGCTGGACGGGATGCTGTATTCTATTCCGTCATTGCCCGCCGCAAACACCACGAGGCCTCCCTTCATCGGGGCATCCGGAAGCTGGTTGCCGCTGTTGTCGCAGCCCGCCTTGTCGATGAAATAGTCGATTGCTTCCTTGAGAACGTTCGTGAGGCGGTCGTTCCGCGCCGTCTCCTTCTCGTCGTCGGAGAGTTCGCCGTCGTCGTCGGAGTCGTAATTGTTCGCCCAGCTGTTCTGGGAGATGACCGCCCCGTGGTCGGCGCCCCATTTTATCGCCGCCGCGCAGTCGTCGTCGTAGCATCCCGCGTCGCCGTCGAATATCTGGCAGGAGATTATCCGCACACCGGCTATGCCCTTGGCGTAGTCTCCTCCGGCTATTCCTGCCACTCCGATGCCGTTGTTGCGCACCGCCGCAATCGTGCCGGCAACGTGAGTTCCGTGAGAGCCGGGGTTGATATTGTACTGGGAGTATACGCTATGGGTGGTGAAGTTCTTGCTTCCGTTCACGCCGCCCGGCAGCACGACGCCCCTGAGGTCGGGATGGTTGATGTCCACGCCCTCGTCCACGACGGCCACTATCACATTGCTGCTGCCAGTGGTGTATCTCTGCCATATCGGGAGAAGGTTGAGGTCGGCGCCTTCATTTTTCTGATAGGTCTTGAGCTGGTGAAGTTCGTTGTAATACTGGATGGTAAGGTCCAGCGACTTGTCGTTGACGATGTCCCACTGCCACTTGAAGTGCGGGTCGTTGGGCACGCCTTCCACCGCCGTGCGCTTGATACGGTGCACCGGCTCCATCCCCTTGATGCCCTGCACGGTCTTCAGGCGTTCGCCCGCCTTGGTATAGCTGATGGAATCGGGGAACTCGATGTGGTACCAGCGGTGCAGCCCCGCCTTGCGGGTACGGGGTTCGAATTCTCCCGCATCGGGGAAAACCCTGCGCCAGGACGTCACTCCGAGGCTGTCGAAAGCATTGTCGAGAGCAAGGCTCCTGGTCTTGAAAGATCCTTTCGCCGCCGCTTCCTCGAGCGCCTCAACCAGAGAGTCGTCCACCTTGATGACTGCAACGCCCCTGGCCTGCAGACGTTCGGGTACGGGACCTTCAACGCCACGCACTGGAGCTTTGCTGAACTCCTCCCGGACGCATCCGGAAAGAATCGCAAGGGCCGTCAGACACGCCAGTATGTGCAGTCGTTTTGTCACTTTACGTTCTCCTTTATCGTTGCCGCCAGCGCTATGAAAGCCTCCGCTTCCGGCCCGCTGCCGAGGGCCGCCGGCTCGCCGGCATCTCCGCATTCGCGGATGTCCTGCACCAGCGGTATCTGCGCCAGCAGGGGAACTCCGAGGGTTTCGGCAAGATGCGCTCCGCCGCCATCGCCGAAGAGAAAATATTTCTCGTCGGGATGCTTCGCCGGGGTGAACCAGGCCATATTCTCCACAACTCCGTAGACGGGCTTGTTCACGTTTTCGTGGCGGAACATATCGGCCGCCTTTTCCACGTCGGCAAGCGCCACGTTCTGAGGAGTCGTAACTATTATCGCCCCCTGCATGGGGATGTCGTTGACGAGCGAAATGTGGATGTCGCCTGTTCCCGGAGGCATATCTATCAGCAGGTAGTCGAGTTCTCCCCAGTTCACCTGGAGAATCAGCTGCTTGAGGGCGTTGGAAGCCATGGGACCGCGCCAGATCAGCGCTTGGCTGCGCTTTGCGAAATAGCCTATCGACATCCATTCCACGCCCCACTTCTCCACAGGCACTATGTAGTCGCGGCCGTTTATCTGTTCGCCGGCGGGCACGAATCCTTCGGTGCCCGTCATCGTGGGAACGGAAGGTCCGTACACGTCCGCATCCGCCAGTCCGACCTTGCATCCGGAACGAGCCAGCGCCACGGCCAGGTTAACCGCCACGGTGCTCTTGCCCACTCCGCCCTTGCCGGAAGCGATGCCGATTATGTGCTTCACTTTGGAGAGCATCTCGGTGCCCAGCCCTTCGGGTTTCGGGGCGTCCTCCAGCGTCATTGTCTTGACTTCGGAGGCTATTTCTTTCCCGAGATGGCGGATTAGGCAGGCCCTGGTCGCGCCGATGAGATATTTCTGCAGGGGGTCTCCCCTTTTCGGGAAGCCGAGGGTGACCGTCACCCCTTTCGGGGAGATGTCTATATCCCTTACGATACCCAGTTCAACGATATCCGCCTCCTGTTTGGCGGGATGCTTCACCTCGCGGAGGAACTCTTCTATCTCCGATTTTGTCATATCACGAATTCAAGCTCGTCGATGAGGTTGCCGGCGCCGCCGAACTTCTCCACCGTCCAAAGGACGTAGCGGATGTCCACGCAGATGCAGCGCTGCAGGTCGGGTTCGAACATCACGTCGCTGCTCATACTTTCCCAGTTGCCGTCGAAGGCGAGGCCGATCAGGTTGCCGGAAGCGTCCATCACGGGACTGCCCGAGTTGCCGCCGGTGATGTCGCAGTTGGTGAGGAAGCAGGTCACGAGCCTGCCGTTTTCGTCGGCATAGCGGCCGAAATCCTTCGCGGCCATCAGTTCCTTGGCCTTGGCGGGAACGCGGAATTCATAGTCGTCGGGGTTCTCCTTTTCGAGCACGCCCTCGGAAGTGGTATAGTACCAGTAGCTCACGCCGTCCTTAGGGGAATACGGCAGGACCGTTCCGTAGGTGAGGCGCATTGTGAAGTTCGCGTCGGGATAGCTGGCATTGTCGCCGTTCGCTTTGAGAAGCGCCGCGGCGAAGGCCTTGGTCCTGGGCTTGAGGTCGTCGCGCATTGTCCTGGCTTCAGACCAGAGAATCTCGAACTGCTTCTCGATATCTTCCGCGAGAGTCTTGCAGGCCGCGATGCCCTTCTTGGAATTGGAGTAGAGGTCCGCAACCTTGGGCACGTTCAGCTTATACTTCGGGTTCACATTCGCATTGTAGTGCGCTATGAGAGCCTCCGCGATCCTGCGGTCCACCGCCTCGTTGTAATCCTTGAGCTTGGGGTCGCCCGGTTTCAGTTCGCAGAAGTTCACCCTCTCGATGCGGCTGAGGGTTTCGTTCAGAAGCGTCAGCGCCGCGTAGGATTCCTGGCCCTTCTCCACTATCTCCGCGATTTTCTTTACGGCCTCGGCCCCCTCGGGGAGAGCCTTCTCCTTCTCGAGTTCGCGGCCGATGATGTTCAGCTTCGCGAACGCGAGCTCCTCGCCCTGCCATTTCTTCCAGCCGTTGGAGGAAGACGCGTATTTGTTGGCGTACTGCAGGCGCACGGCCGGATCTTTCTCCATCTCTTCGCGCATCACCTTCTGGCGCACCGTGCGGGCGTCTATCTTGATGCGGTTGATGGCTATCATCGATTCAAGCTGGGCCGCCGTCTGGAAACGCTGGGTGCGGCCGGGGTAGCCGAGAATGAATGCGAAATCGTTCTCCTTGACGCCCTTTAGGGAAATCTTCAGCGACCTCTCGGGATGGTAGGGTTTGTTGGCCGGGGAGAAATCGGCGGGGTTCCCGTCGGCGTCGGCATAGACGCGGAACATGCTGAAGTCGCAGGTATGGCGGGGCCACATCCAGTTGTCGGTCTCGCCGCCGAACTTGCCGAGCGATGCGGGGGGAGCTCCCACAAAACGGATGTCCTTGAACACCTTGTACACGATCAGGTACTGCACGTTGTCGTTGTAGAAGCTGACTATCTGCGCCGTGCGGCCGGGGCCTTCCTTGGAAAGCTGCGCCTTCACCTTCTTGAGGTATGCGGGCTTGTCCGCCACGCCGGTGACGTCCTCCATTTTCACCAGGAACATCACGCTCATTCCCGGGGCGGGTATTTCATCCTCGCGTTTCAGTGCGAAGAATCCGTCCTCCAGGTAGTTGTGCTCGGGGGTGGAGAGCTTCTGGATGGCGCTGTAGCCGCAGTGGTGGTTCGTGACCAGCAGGCCGTCCTTCGAGATCATCTCGCCGGTGCACCCGCCTCCGAACTGCACGATGGCGTCCTTCAGCGAAGAGTTGTTTATGTTGTAGATGTCTTCGGCCGTGAGCCGGCTTCCGATGTTGCGCATCGCCTCCTCGTTGAATTTCTGCAGAAGCGGCAGCAGCCACATTCCTTCGTCGGCGAAAGCCGCGACACCTGCAAGAAGCGCCGCGAGAGAGATTAAAAACTTCTTCATACTCCTTGTTGTTATCTTACAAAGATAACTATTTTTCCGCCAACTGCTCTTTCAGCATCCGGATATAGTCGTTCAGATTGGAGATGACGGTCTCGTAATGCTCCTTCAGAACCTTGATCTGCTCTTCGTTGCGGCTCTCCTCCCGAAGCTCCAACAGGCCGCTCTTCCCGAGCATTATCTCCTCGACACTGCGCCCGGTCTTTTCGGCCATGCGGTAGATGTTCCTGTTTACGATGCGGGTGTCGCCATCCTCCAGGCGCCAGTAGGTGCTGATGTCCATCCCAAGGGATTCCGCGAAGATTTCCTGCGTGACGCCCAGCTCCTCCCGCAGGGCTTTGATTGCTGCTTTTATCGATCTTTCGTCCATAGTGTTTTGATTATCTGCAGCTACGAAAGTAAAGCGAATCCTGCAGTATTTTCAAAGCGGTTTTCGCAGTGTTTTATGCGATTTATGCAAATAAACTTGTATCAAAAACATAAAAAGTTTTTTTTACCCCCCTTTTTACCCCTTTTGTCCGGAACTTTATTGCGAGATTTGCAAAAAACTAAAACGCCAAATCTTATGTGTACGGTCAACAATGCTTATGCGCGCTTCGCCTCCGGCCTGATGGACGGAAGCCTTCTTGCGGAAAATGAGAAGTCGTTTTGCGAAATTTGCAAGAAACTTAACGTGTCTCCGGTGTCTCTCGATGAAATCCTCGTGAGGGAATTGGGAATGAACGGGCAGGAAATTTTGAAATGCTTTCAAAAAGTGTTAAATTTGTCGGCTTTGCCGAAACAAGGAAATTTTTAACCAAGTATAACAATGAAAGATTATTCCACCAAAGACATCCGGGATGTAGTTCTGCTGGGCAGCACTAAGTCCGGCAAAACCACACTTGCAGAGGCCATGCTCTTCGAGGGCAAGGTCATCGACCGCAGGGGAACCGTCGAGGACCAGAACACCGTTTCCGACAGCGACGAGCTCGAGAAGCAGAACCAGCGTTCCATCTACGCCACCCCTCTTTACGCGGAGTACAAGGACACCAAGATCAACTTCATCGACGCTCCGGGCGCCGACGACTTCATCTGCGGAGCCTACCAGGGCCTCAAGGTGAGCGAAGCCGGCGTGCTCGTGATCAACGCGCAGCAGGGCGTCGAGGTCGGTACCGACAACTTCCTCCGTCTGGCCGACGAGCACAAGCTCCCCCTTATCGTGGCTGTCAACCAGCTCGATACTGAGAAGGCCGACTGGGACAACGTGCAGGCTTCCATCAAGGAGAGCATCGGCGCGAAGGCCATCAACATCCAGTTCCCCGCCAACGCCGGCACCGCGTTCGACGGCATCGTCGACGTGCTGACCATGAAGTACTATCACTTCAAGGACGCCAACGGCAATTGCGAAGAGCTCGAGATTCCCGCGAACCTCGCGGACCAGGCCGAAATCGCAAGGCAGGAGCTCATCGAGAAGGCCGCCGAGTATGACGACGCCCTTATGGAGAAGTTCTTCGAAGAGGGAACCCTCAGCCAGGAAGACATCCAGAAGGGTCTCTCCATCGGCGTGAAGGCCGGCGACCTGCATCCCGTCTTCTGCATCAGCGCGAAGAAGGACATCGGCGTGAAGCGCCTCCTCGAGTTCATCAAGGACGTCGCCCCCGCCCCCGCGGTCGAAGAGAACGGCCCCGCGGCCCTCTTCATCTACAAGAACGACGTGGAGCAGCACCTCGGCGAGGTTTCCTACTTCAAGGTAATGAGCGGCAGCATCACTTCCGGCCTCGACCTCGAAGACCCCGTCAGCGGCAACAAGGAGCGTCTCTCCGCCATCTATGCCGTGGCAGGCGACAAGAAAGTCGCCGTCAACGTGCTGAAGGCCGGCGACCTCGGATGCGCCGTCAAGCTCAAGAACAGCAAGAGCGGAACCACCCTTTCCCAGATCGGAAGCGGCGTTTCCTACGACAAGATCCAGTTCCCCGCCTCCAAGTACAGCTGCGCCATCAAGGCGAAAGTACAGCAGGACGACCAGAAGATGGGCGACGCCCTCAAGAAGATCGCTTCGCAGGATCCCACCTTCATCGTGGAGAACTCCAAGGAACTCCGCCAGACCATCCTCAACGGCCAGGGCGAGCAGCATATCAACGTGGTGAAGTGGCGCCTCAACAACGAGTTCAAGCTCGAGGTCGAGCTCTTCGCACCGAAGGTTCCCTACCGCGAGACCATCACCAAGGTCGCTACCGCTACCTACCGTCACAAGAAGCAGTCCGGCGGCGCCGGCCAGTTCGGTGAAGTTTCCATGCTCATCTGCCCTATCGTGGAAGGAGTGGAATTCGCCAACAAGTTCAAGATCGACGGAAAGGACACCGAACTCAAGGTGAAGAACCGCCAGGAATTCGACCTCGAATGGGGCGGAAAACTGGAGTTCGTGAACTGCGTCGTCGGTGGCGCCATCGACGAAGGCTTCATGCCCGCCATCCTCAAGGGTATCAACGACAAGATGGCCGAAGGTCCTCTTACCGGTTCCTATGCGCGCGACATCCGCGTGTATATCTACGATGGTAAGATGCACCCGGTGGACTCCAAGGAAATCGCCTTCATCATCGCAGGCCGCAACGCCTTCCGCGAGGCTTTCCGCAACGCCGGTCCGAAGATCCTCGAGCCTATCTACAATGTCGAGGTCATGACTCCTCCCGAGTATCAGGGCGCAGTCATGTCCGACCTGCAGAACCGCCGCGGCGTGCTCGGAACGATGGATGCCGACAAGGGTTTCGCAATCCTCAAGGCCCGCGTTCCTCTCGCGGAGCTCTACCGTTACTCCACTTCGCTGAGCTCCCTCACCGCAGGTTCCGCCACCTTCAAGATGGAATTCGCCGACTACCAGGCGGTTCCCGGTGACGTGCAGACCAAGCTTCTCGAGGCTTACGCAGCAGAGGAGAAGGCTGACGAATAATATTCATCAGCATACAATAAAAAGCCGCGGTCGACTGGCCGCGGTTTTTTATTGCAATCTCTTTGTCAGTTCAATGAAATCCTCGACGCCCAGGGCTTCGGCGCGCAGGGCGAAGACATCGCCGGCGATGAAGTCCGCCAGCTGCCCGGGCGACCATCCTTCGCGTGAGGCCTTTGCGTTTATGAGCGGCTTGAGGGCACCGCGGAGCATCTTGCGGCGCTGGTTGAAGGCGGTCTTCACCACATTCTTGAAAACCTTGTCGTCCACGCCCAGCTCCGTGCGGGAATTGCGGCGCAGGCGGATGACGGCGGAACGCACTTTTGGAGGCGGAGCGAAGGCCCCGGGCTCCACGGTGAACAGATACTCTATGTCGTACCAGGCCTGAAGCAGCACGCTCAGTATGCCGTAGGTCTTGCTTCCCGGCCCTTCGGCGATGCGTTCGGCCACCTCTTTCTGCACCATGCACACCACCTCGGGCACGCGCTCGCGGTCGTCCAGAATCTTGAAGAATATCTGCGAGGAGATGTTGTAGGGGAAGTTGCCGATTATGCTGTATTTCGCCGGGAACAGCTTATGGACGTCGAGTTTCAGATAATCCGCCTGGTACAGACGGCCCTGCATCCCGTTGAAGTGGGTAAGCAGGTAGTTGACGCTTTCGCCGTCGAGCTCCACCAGTTTCAGGTCGATGTCTTCCCTTTGCAGGAGGTACTGGGTAAGAACGCCCATTCCGGGGCCGATCTCCAGCGCCTGCGCGCCGCCGAGGGCGTCGACAATCCTCCTTGCGACGTTCTGGTCCACAAGGAAATGCTGTCCCAGGCTCTTTTTAGCTCTTACTTCCATACTCCTTCCAGAGAAGATAGCCGAGGCATCCGAGAGCCAGCAGGATTATTATCAGGGAGAACGCGTAAGACAGGCTCTTGCCGAGCGGATACATACGCGAATGGTACTGCATGACGATATCGTGTTCGCCAGCGGGGAGAACCGCGGCGCGAAGCACCTCGTCGCTCAGGACAATCTCCGGCTTCTCGCCGGTATCCTCGACCGTGAGCGTCCAGTTCTTCGGGAAATACACCTCGCTGAACACCGCCTTGCCCTCGCTTTCGCGGGAATAATGGTAGCGGAGGGTATTTGGCGTGTACTCCGTCATCTCTATGCTGCCCTCGCCGTCGTCGAACCAGGCGTTGCCGCGGGCGTACTTGTAGCGCAGCGGTGCGGAGTTGCCGTTGAAAATGACATAGCGGCAGTTGAGCTTGGACAACCCCTCGAGCTCCGGCATCGCATCTTCGGCCTCCTGCACGGTACGGACATTCGCGAGGCTCTGCTGGAGCTGCGAAATCTCACGCGCGAGATGGCTTTCGATATACTCCTGGTAGAGCTGGAGCTTCACCGCGGAATAGCCGCCGATGTTCTTGTGCCAGTACGAGGGGTGCGAGTCGTTGAATATGTTCACGGTCAGGTCCAGAACCCTGTACGAAGGGTCGGTGTCGGCGAGAATGGCCTTGTCCACGGGCCGCTGGGCGAACTGGTTGTCGAACGCCTTCACGGTGGTGAAATGGCTGTCGTTGAGGTAGCGCTTGCCGACGCTGAACATCTCCACCAGCACCAGCACGCAGATGGTCCCGATCGCGATGGCGTTCTTGGTTTCCTTCTTGCCCGAGCCGGTATATGTCCAGCGGAGAAGTCCGCAGCTGGCAAGTATCAGAAGGGCGCTGGTAAACGCGTCGTGGCGCAGCAGGTCGCGGCGGTCGGCCGCCAGCGCATCGGAAAGAATCTTCTGCATTCCGGCGTCGGACTGCGAGTGGAAATCGCCTGCGATGCCCGGGACGAGCCAGCAGAGAAGGCAGAAGATGACGGATATCGAAGCGAACGCGCATCCGCGCTTGAAATCCTTCTCGGAAACCTCGCCTTTAAGAATGCGGTCGAGCGCCAGGAATCCAAGCAGCGGCAGCGTGACCTGCAGCACTATCAGCGACATCGACACCGCCCTGAACTTGTTGTAGAAGTGAAGGTTGTTGAAAACGAACTTGGTGAAGGGCATAAAGTGGTTGCCCAGCGAAAGCAGTATTGCAAAGATCGTCGCCGCAAGCAGCCACCAGCGTTCGCGTCCCTTGCAGCAGAAGAGTCCCAGAAGGAACAGGAAGACACTTATTGCGCCCATATACATCGGTCCGGCGGTGAAGGGCTGCGGCCCCCAGTAAAGCGGAAGGCTCTTGCAGATTTCCCGGGCGTTCTGCCCTGCGCGGCGGAAGAGCTTGTAGGTCTGCGACTTCTCTCCCAGCGCCCCAGCGGACGCTCCGCCGTTGAAGTTGGGGATCATCAGGTTGGGAAGCTCCTCCCAGCCATAGCTCCACGCGGTCGCATACCCCAGATCCAGTCCCTTGGTTTCTCCAGAAGAACTGCCCCCGCGCATTGTGTAGGGGGTGTATTCGAAGGTTGGGAGAAGCCTTGCGGCATTGGTGCCGAGGCCTATTCCGGCGAAGCCGAGAAGAAGCGCCGAGACGGCGAAGAACCTGCCCAGTTTCGCTCGCCTTTCCTTGTCCGCCACCAGCCAGATGAACTCCGTCAGTACGAAAAGAAGGATGACTATCGCGAGATAGTAGGAGATTTGGGGATGATGGGCCTTTATCTGGAGGCTGACGGCAAGGCCGAAGAGGGCCGAGCCGAGCAGCACCTGCGGAATCTTGCGGTCGAGCGCCTTGCGGTAGGCATAGACCAGCGCCGCCAGCGCCCAGGGAAGCAGCGCGATTGCCTGCATCTTGTTGTTGTGCCCCACCTGGATGATCTGTATGTTGTAGGAACAGAAAGTCATCGCAATCGCTCCTCCCGCGGCTACAAGGGGATTCACCCCGAACACCAGAAGCAGAAGCCAGGCGCCCAGCATCGACAGGAAAAGCCAGTTGGCGGGAGCCTTGCCGCTCATCAGGAAGTTGTAGATCTTCAGGGAGAGGTCGCCCTGGGTGGGAGGTTCGATGCCCACCGCGGGCATTCCGCTGAACATGGAGCCGCTCCACTGCGCCCGGTCGCCGGGATGCTGGCTGTCCCAGACCTGCATCTCGCGGAAACCTCCGCGCCATCCGGCGCCGTCCACCTGGTCGATGCGCTTGCCGCTGAGAACCTGCGGCACGAAGGCGTATGACAGCACGAGGAATCCGAGGATTATCCCCGCGAACAAAGCGATTTTCTTCTTCATAGACTGTTCAATAATTCAACCAGTTTGCGCGTGGTGGCCTCCCTGGAATACTCTTCGACGCCTTTCCCCTCGACGGAGAAGGTCTTTGCGTAAACACTGTCGATAAAACTTGCGATGCCCGCCTGGTCGTCCCACCCGAACATCTTTCCGGTGCCGGTTTCGTCCAGCACCCGTGCGGCCGCCCCGTCGGTCTGCCCTATTCCGAGCACGGGCCTGCCCGCCGCGATGCACTCGAAGATCTTGCCCGGCAGGACCTTGCGGTATTCGGGGTCCTGGCGTAGTGGCAGCAGAATCAGGTCGGCGAAACGGAGGAGTTCCACGCTGCGGTCGTGAGGTAGATAACCCGGGAGTTCGACCTTGTGTCCGAGCCCGGCTTCGCGCAGGGACGCCACAATCTCGTCGTCCACCTTCCCCGCAAGGATTATGTGCAGGCGGTGGTCGAAATCAAGGTCCTCGGCGCACTTCGCCGCAAGGGCGTTCCAAAGATTCAGGGGATTGCCGTCGGAGGCGAAGAGCCCGGTGTGAACTATGCGGAAAGCCTTGTCCTTCCTCTTCGGAAGCGGAGCGGAGAAGTCGTCGGCGTCGTAGCCGTTGGTGATCAGGCTCACGGGAGTCGAAGTCATCTGCTCGAAATCATCCCGCACCAGGGGGCTGACGGATATCACCGCGTTCGCATTGTCCAGCACGGCCTTTTCAAGGGCCAGATGCTTTTTTAATGCCCGGCGTCCGAGTCCCAGATGCTTGAAGTAGAACATCTTGGTCCAGGGGTCGCGGAAATCGGCCACCCAGGGGATGCCGGTCTTCGCATGGAGTCCGAGACCGATGAGGTGCATCGAATGGGGTGGGCCCGTGGTGACTATCACATCCACAGGATGCTCCTTCAGGTACTTCTGAAGAAACTTGACGGAAGGTTTCACCCAGGATTTGCGGGGGTCGGGAACGAAGAAGTTGCTGCGGATCCACAGCATCAGCCTCTGCTTGAAGCTCTTCTTCTGGAAATTGATGGGATTGAGCCCCGCGCCGCGGCCTTCGGCCTTCTTGCCGGCAAAGCGGTGGTAGACGGCATAGGGCTCGCGTATTTTCGTACGCAGGATTTCCGCCTCCGCGGGAATCTCCGCCTCGAGGCTGGTATCGAGCGCCGGCCTCTCGGGATTCTCGGGGGTGTAGATCACGGGCTGCCAGCCTTGTCCGGGAAGCAGTTTGGCGAATTTAACCCATCTCTGCACGCCCGAACCGCCGGTCGGCGGCCAGTAATAAGTCACTATCAGGACCCTTCGCATAACTTACAAAGATAACCAATAATTTTTCTTAAATTTGCCTTGCAATGGCAAAACAATCGGAAGATACTCCGATGCTGAAGCAGTTTTTCAGCATTAAGGCCCAATATCCGGAAGCCGTCCTGCTCTACAGGGTGGGAGATTTCTATGAAACTTACGGCGACGACGCCCTGCTCGCGAGCAAGGTGCTGGGCATTGTGCTGACCAAACGCTCCAACGGCGACAAGCCCCCTATGCCGATGGCCGGAGTGCCTCACCACGCTATCGGGCAGTATCTGCCGAAACTTGTTCGCGCCGGCTATAAAGTGGCCATCTGCGACCAGCTGGAGGACCCCAAACTCGTCAACACCAAGCTCGTAAAGCGCGGAGTCACCGAGATCCTCACTCCCGGCATCGCTTTCGGCGACGAAATGCTGGAGCAGAAGGAGCACAACTGGCTCTGCGGCCTGGCTTTCGACGGACAGGAGTGGGGCGCCGCCTTCCTTGACGCCTCCACCGGAACCTTCCGCGTCGCGCAGGGCACTCCCGACTACATCTCCACGCTGATGGAATCCTTCTCTCCGAAGGAACTCGTGGTGCAGAGGGACTACGTCCGCAGCGCCAAGGAGCGTTTCGGGGACATCTATGTTTCGAGCCTCGACGACTGGGCATTCGTGCCCAACGCTTCGCGGGAGAAACTCTGCCGCCAGCTTGGGGTCGAGAGCCTCAAGGGCTTCGGGGTGGATGCCTATCCCCTTGGCATCTGCGCCGCCGGCGCCCTCATCTACTATCTCGAACAGACACAGCACGTCGGTCTCCGCAATATCTGCTCGCTTTCCCGAATCGAGGAAGGCAAGTTCGTCTGGATGGACAAGTTCACCCTCCGCAACCTGGAGATTTTCACCTCCAATGCCGGACGCGAGGGGGTTTCGCTGGTGGACGTGCTCGACCGTTGCTCCTCCCCGATGGGCGCCCGCCTGCTGCGTTCGTGGCTCGCGATGCCCATAATGGACCGCGACGCCCTGAACGCCCGCTACGACGTGGTGCAGTTCTTCTTCGACAACGAGGAACCGCTGGAAAAACTCCAGTTGCTGATTTCAGAAGTCGGCGACCTCGAACGCATCCTCGCCAGGGCGGCCACGGGCAAGATGCTGCCGCGTGAAATGGTGCAGTTGAGGCGTTCCCTCGCGCAGATGGAGCCTATCCGCGCGCTCTGCTCCGAGGCCGGGGTGCCTGCCATCGACAAGCTCGTGAAGGGGATGAAGAACTGCGAGGCCCTGCTCAAGAAGATCGAAGGCACCATATTGGAAAATCCCGCATCGCAGCTCGGGAAGGGCGACGTCATCGCGCCCGGCGTGGACAAGGAACTCGACGAGCTCCGCAGCATCTCCCGAGGGGGCAAGGACTATCTTCTGGCCCTGCAGGAAAGGGAGGTCGAACGCACGGGCATAAGCTCGCTGAAAATAGGCTTCAACAACGTTTTCGGCTACTACATAGAGGTGCGCAACAGCGCCAAGGACATGGTCCCGCCCGAGTGGGTGCGCAAACAGACGCTGGTGAACGCCGAGCGCTACATAACCTCAGAACTCAAGGAGTACGAGGAGAAGATCCTCAACGCCGACACCGGCATCTACGAGCGCGAGTGCCGCATCTTCGCGGGGCTCATCGCCGACGTTCAGAAGAAGATAGTCGACATCCAGCGCAACTGCCAGATAGTGGCCCAGCTCGACGTTCTTTCGGGGTTTGCCGTGCAGGCGGTGGAGAAGAACTACTGCCGCCCCGTGGTGAACGCCGGCAGCGTGCTGGACATCAAGGCCGGAAGGCATCCCGTCATCGAGACTCTGATGAAACCGGGCGAACAGTATGTGCCCAACGACATCCGGATGGATTCGTCGTCCACCCAGATAATGATTCTGACGGGCCCCAACATGGCGGGAAAATCCGCCCTGCTGCGCCAGACGGCCCTTATCGTGCTGATGGCCCAGGCGGGTTCTTTCGTGCCGGCCGACAGCGCCGAGTTCGGATATTTCGACAAGATTTTCACGCGAGTGGGCGCCACCGACAACATCTCCCGAGGAGAATCCACGTTTATGGTGGAGATGCTGGAGACGGCGATGATAATGCACAACCTTTCCGCACGGAGCCTCGTGCTTCTGGACGAGATAGGGCGCGGAACCTCCACCTACGACGGTATGAGCATTGCCCGCGCGATAGTTCAGTACATCCATAAGAACGGCAAGGGCGCAAAGACTCTCTTTGCAACGCACTACCACGAACTCAACGACCTCGAAGACATCCTGCCGAGAGTTAAGAACTTCCATATTTCAGTGAAGGAGGTCGGACGCGAGGTGGTATTCCTGCGCAAGCTCTGCGAAGGCGGCGTGGCGCACAGCTTCGGCATCCACGTGGCGCGTCTCGCCGGAATGCCCGCCGAGATAATCGACAGCGCCGAAGCCACACTCAAGGATCTCGAACGCAAGGAGAACAGCGTGAAGGCCGTGGCAAAGACCGGCCAGGTGCAGGACGACGGCAGCGTGCAGCTCTCCCTCTTCCAACTCGACGACCCCACTCTCAGTGCACTGCGTTCGCAGCTTGAAGGCGCCGACCTCAACAATATGACGCCGATGCAGGCCTTCGACCTGCTGCGCTCGATGAAATCGGAACTGGGCCTTTAGAACAGAGTGGGCTCGAGGGCCTTGGGATGGAAACTGCGGCGATGCTGCGGGGAGAAGCCCAGGGTGCGGATGGCCTCGATGTGCTCTTCGGTAGGATATCCGAAATTACGTTCCCAACCATAACCCGGATACTGCGCGGCAAGTTCGCGCATACGGTCGTCGCGGTAGGTCTTGGCGAGTACCGAAGCGGCGGCTATACAGGCGTATGTCGCGTCGCCGTGCACTACGGTGCGGTAGTCGTAACCCTTGAGCGGCAGAAACTTGTTTCCATCTATCAAAAGAAACTCCGGCTTAACCGACAAAGACAGCACCGCCCTTTGCATACCTGTAATGGAGGCCTTCAGAATATTCAGCTTGTCTATCTCATCCGCCTCAACAGCAACCACCGACCAGGCCACCGCCTCCTTCTCTATTATCGGACGCAGCTCCTCGCGGGCCTTTTCGCTCATCTGTTTGGAATCGTTCAGCAGGGGATGCCTGAAATCCGGAGGCAGAATCACCGCGGCGGCATACACCGGTCCGGCAAGCGGTCCGCGGCCGGCTTCGTCGCAACCCGCCTCGAGTCTCGTCGGATCGATGCCGACAGGCAGAAAGACTTCCTTGCCCATCGTTAGAAGAGGTTGGTGAACGCGATTACCGCTATCATTACGGGAGCGATGTATTTGATGAGGAAATACACCACCGGGAAGGCCACCTTGGCGCCGCGGGAAGTGCCGTAATTGGTAAACTGCGTGCGGACGTCGGTTTTCGACATCTTCCAGCCTACCACGAGAGCGAACACGAAGGCTCCGAACATCATCAGGATGTTGGATGTGGTGAAGTCGCAAACGGCGAAAACCTTCGGGAAGATTGCGCAGAGGGCGCCCAGACACCAGGTACCAGCAAAGGCACAGAATGCGGCGAGGGGACGCGGGAGCTTCTTCTGGTCCACCAGCCACGAAACTACCACTTCCATCATCGAAATGGAGGAGGTAAGCGCCGCGATGAGTATCGAGAAGAAGAATATGATCGGGACCAGCACCCCCATCTGCGAGAATATGACGGGCAGCGTCTCGAACACCAGCGAGGGACCCGCCCCGGGAGTCAGGCCGGAAACGAATACCGCGGGCATTATGGCGAAACTTGCCATCAGCGCGAAGAGCGTATCGAACAGCGCGCTCCAAATTCCCGCATAGAGGATGTTCTCCTCTTTCCTCATATAGGAAGAATAGGTGAGAATGGCGCCCACGCCCAGCGAGAGCGAGAAGAACGCCTGCCCAAGCGCCGCGGCAATCGCCTTCCCGTCAAGTTTCGAGAAGTCGGGCTTGAGGAGATACTCCAGACCCTTCCCCGCGCCCGGGAGCGTGACCGAACGGGCCACGATGAGAATTATCATCAGGAAGAGCAGAGGCATCGTTATCTTGGAGAAGGTCTCTATTCCTTTGTCGACGCCGCTCGCAAGTATCAAGGCGGTCAGCCCCAGGAAAATGGTCAGGCCTATCATAGGCTCCGCGAGCGAAGAGTTCATTCTCCCGAACACGGTTGCCGCCTCTTCCAGTCCCGAAAAAGAGAAGCCGCCGGTGAGTGCGCGTGCGAGATAATCCACGCTCCAGCCGCCTACCACACTGTAGAAGGAAACCACGACGAAGGAAGCCGCGATGGCGATATAGCCGGCGTTCTTCCAGCCCGTACCGGGCGCGCATTTTTCCATCGCCCCGAAGGTGTCGCTGCCGCTGGTCTTGCCGATGATGGATTCTGCGAAGAAGATGGGAAGGGCGATCAAAGCCACGCAGACGACATAGACAAGAATGAACGCCGCGCCTCCGTGCTGCCCTACCATATAGGGGAAACGCCAGATGTTGCCGAGGCCGATCGCCGAACCGGCCAAAGCCATCACCACCGCGAAGCGGCTGCCGAAATTCCCCCTTCCTCTCGCCATATGCTACATCTCGGAAACGTCGATCGAGCTGATTCCGTTGAGGTTGGCAAACCCGATCTCGGTCATCTGTCCCATAGTCACAGTAATGGTATGGGAGGTCTGTCCGTCGGTATAATTATGGGTGTAAGTTCCCCAGGCGGTCACGACCGCATCGCCCCAGTCGACCGTCGCGCCTGTAGTGTTTCCGGATACGGTAGGGAAAGAATCGGAGTAACCGGCGCCTGTGTAAACAAATCTCACGACTCCGAGCAGGCCCTCCTGGACAATTGTATAATCAAGCTGAAGGTTGCTGATCCTGCTCTTGACGCTCACGACCGCGCTGCGTTTGACGCCGGTATTCTCGGCAATGCGGAGCGTCATTCCGTGCACGGCCATCGCCTTGGTGGCGACACAGGAGATCCAGCTCTGCGCGGCGGCGGGAATCACCACGTCGAATTCGGTGTTGGTCAGGAATTCTATCTCGAGATCGCCGGCCGCAGCCTCGACGGGCTTGCGGGAGTTGTCGGTGATGGTCATTCCTTCAGTTTCGAACTCGAAGCGGTCGGTGATTATCTTCACGCCGTCGGTCACAAGGACCACGACCTTGCAGTATTCGTCGATTTCGGTTCCGCAGATTACCTGGATGTCGCCTTCGAGACCGGACTGGTTCACCAGTTTCGCCTTGACGTCGCCGTTCGTTAGAACCTCGATGTCGGCCTTGCCGACCGATGTGCTTATCACATAGTGGATGGTGCGGGTCTCGCCCGGCTGCACCACGACGAGGCTGTCCACGTTGTATGCGATGGAGAGCTGAGAGCCAATGGGGATGCGGTAGACATCGCCGTTATGAAGCGTCAGCACGAGATCGTCGCCGGATTTCGCGACGGAAGTGAAGAAGTTGTCGGTGTTGACGGAAGTCGCCACTCCCAGCTGTGTCCAGGTCTGGCCGTCATAGGAAAGTTCCCACTGTCCCTGCTCTATTCTGAGTTGAGGAGTAAGTCCGTCATTTCCGTCGGAACCGTTGGCTCCGTTTTGACCGGTGGAGCCGGGGTTGCCCTGTTCGCCCTTCTGGCCCACGGCAAAAACCTTTTGGCCGTTGGTGGAATCAAGGAGCCAGCTTCCGTTGAGCGTCCAGTAGTACTGGCCGTCGGTATCGAGGGCAATGCCTATCTGCGGAGTGCTTCCGGGCTGGCCCTGCGGGCCCTGGGGTCCGGTCGAGCCGGTGTCTCCCTTCGCTCCGTGATAAATCTTTACGCTTCCTTTCTTGTCGAAGACGATCTCATAGCCGATGACGTTGTTGCTTGCGTCCTTGATGTCCTTGACCTCCCTGATATAGTCTTTTTGCGAAAGAGCCGAGACTATCGACTGGAGACCGGCTATGTTGGTATTTATCTGGGATATGGCCGTTTCGACCGCATCCATCCGTTTTTCGAGTTTGCCCACCCTGTCGTCGAGTTCGTTGATCTTCGAGCAGGACAGCGCCGCGGTCGCGGCCACAACCAAAACAAAAAATATCTTTTTCATAGCCGTTCCGTATTAGAGTGTGAGTGTGAGTGTGTAGTCTTCGCCGCCTCTGTAAACCAGGGTGTAGGTACCGGGAGCGAAAGTGCTGCAGTTGATGGAATATGCCTGGTTCTTGTTCATGGAACCGATGCTGTAAACGGCCTGTCCGGAAGCATTCTTCATCGTCATGGAGATCCCGTCATCCAGACTGCAGGAAGTGTTGATTGTGCGAGTGCTCTTATTCCATCCGAAGCTGGTCGCCGCCGCTATCTCCTCGGACGTAGGGCCGACAATATCTTTGAGGACTATCTCCCATATTGTATCTTCATCCTCGTCGCCACGTGCATAGCCGCTGCTGTACTGGCCTTCATAATGGAGGCGCAGGCGGTCGCCGCCCTTTATGGGCTGGGTTATCTTGCAGGAGACGGACGACCAGGTATCCCAGCAGAAATCGGCGCCGTTATAGTCGCCACGCACATAGCTGATGTAAGCATTCTCCAAATTGCTGACCGTCTTCGCCGAACTGACATTCTCTTTCCAGTTGCCGTTCTTGTCGTACACCGCAATGTAAAGCTTGCCGTTGAAAGGCATCGTCGCATTGTTGTAATACGCGTAGACCTTCATCGTGAAAGACTGGTTCTGGTTGAAAGAAGTCGTAGTAGTGTAAAGACCCTTGTAGGTGTCGTTGTACTTCGTCAGGAGAATCTGGTCGCGGTAAGCGGTCGTGCCGTTCCTGTCCGGTTCGAGATTGAAAATGGAGCTGTGCCCTTCGCTGAAAGTCCAGTTCATGGACTCGATGGTCAGGGCGTCGATGAGGAACTTTCCGTTATCGGAGCCGCCCCAGCCCCAGTTGACGCTGAAATAGTTGTCGGCGTCATAGCCGTCGAACACGAATTCGTGGCCTCCTTCGGAATCGGCTCCGCCATATACCATCGGGCCCACATTGGCGAGATTCTGCTTGAGCATATCGATCCACTGTTCGTCGGTATAACTGGCACGGAACGCCACGTAGGCCTGCTTGTTATACTTGAAATGCTTCTGGAAAGCAAGCAGAAGGCACTGGTCGAACGTGCCGGAACCCGCATCGTAGTTGTACGCCATCATGCTGGCCTTGCCGATGTCCACCATCAGGGCCGCAACGGCGGCACCCTGTGCGGGGGTATAGCTGTTGCCGTAACTCAGAAGCATATTGTTCCAGTCGTACGAGCGGCCGAGCGTCACTGCCGGGATGTTGACCTTCGCGTGGGTGTCGTCGCTGGTATAGGAATACGCTTCGGTCGTTCCCACGCCGGCGTCCGGCCAGCAGAAATGGCGCGCCACGATGGCGCCCGCAGTTGCCACACAGCCCGAAACGGCAGTTTTGCCGCCGACTTCAGGACACTCGTCGTTGTACGGTTCCTCCTGGTTCCACTGGGCGGTGTTGTACTTCACCACGTAATTGTTGTCGTTCTTTCCCGTGCGGGGATTCTTCCAGCTTTTGCGCACGGCCGCCTTGGGAGAAGCGATGCCGCTGCGGATGGCTCCTATTTCGCTTGCGCGTCCCTCCATCCACCAGCGGATGTTCGAAGGAGCGCCCTCGAGGGAGAATTTGCCTGTCGTGGAGTATCCGATAACCGGCTCTACGCTGTCTTCGCCGGAAACGATCACCCAACCGCCACCATCGAAATTGAACACGTAATATGCAGGGTTCGAGGCAGCAGAGGCCTTGAGAGCCAGACGCTTGACACCGACGGTCTGCGAAGGCACAAGCCCCTTATGGGCAAGTTTCGCGGCCGAAGGGCTCTGGAGAAATTTTTCAGCGAGGGACTTTGCGGCGCTCTCGCTCACCGGCGTCGCCGATGCCTGCAAAGCGATCAGCAGGATGGCGAGCAATGCTATAATTCTTTTCATCAATCAATTATTGTTTAGGGGCGGCAAATTTAGCGAATTTATTTCATAAATTTGCAGATATGGAAAAATGCCTCATCGTAGCTATCGCCGACAACAACGGCATCGGAATCAAGGGACAACTTCCCTGGCACATCTCCGAAGATCTTCAGTATTTCAAGAACACGACACGCGGATATCCCGTGATCATGGGCCGCACGACATACTTCTCGCTGCCTTTCAGGCCGCTTAAGGGAAGGAAGAACATAGTCCTCAACCTCGGAGGGGACCCCATTCCCGACGTGGAATGCGTGTATTCCTTCGACGAGGCCTATGCAGCCGCCGAACCCGCCGAGAAGTGCTTCATTATGGGAGGGGCCTCCGTCTACCGCGCCGCCATGCCGGATATGGACACGCTCTACATCACCCACGTGCACACCGTAATCGAAGATGCCGACGCCTTCTTCCCCGAAATAGACCCCGCGGTCTGGAAGAAAGTCAGCGTCAGCGAAACCCACACCGACCCCGAAACGGGCTGGAAATTCGAATTCGTAGTCTACAAGAAGAAATAATGAAAAAGATCTTGTCCGTCTTGGCGTGCCTCGCCCTCGCGTGGGCGGCCGCAAACGCCCAGGAAGAGCCTTTCACCTATGCCGAATACCTTTCGGTTTCGGTCGACGACGATTTCTCGCTCGGCGAAATCGCTCCTTCCGCCACTTTCGCCACCTTCAAGGACGCCCTCGCCGCAAGGCCCGCGCTTCCCGACCCCGCGAAGCTTGTTTCGCACGCCGGCAGGGAAGCATATGCCAAGACGGCCAAAGCGTACGAACTGGCCCTCGAAGCACTCTGCGAGCGTTATGCCCAGGAGTATATGAATGCGTTCAACCCGATGGCGGCGGCACCCGCGCCCAAACCCCAGGGCAGGCCGCAGGGAAGGATGCAGGGCCCTCCTCCGGGAATGCCCGACCCTTCGATGACGCCCGACATCAGCCCCCAGGAAATCTTCGCGGCGATGGCGAAGGCCGGAGTCGATCCCACTACTGCGACACCCGAGCAGATGCAGTCGGTCATCCTCGGTCTCGTGGCCGAGAAGACCGGCATGGACAAGTCCAAGCTCCAGGCGATGATGAACGCCGAAGCCGCCGCCGAGGACAAGCCTTCCCGCAGCGAGCAGATATATGAGGAACTCCAGGCCCTCTTCGAGCAGATGAACGAGGAATCCCTGAAGAAGAACGAGGCCCGCCTCAACAACCTTCAGGCATCGCTTCTCGGAGGAAAGGTATCCGACGCGGGAATGAGTCTGGAAGATGCGCTCGGCGTGCTTGCCGAGAAGATAGCGGCCGACTGGCAGAAGTCCGACGAATGCAAGGAAATCAACTCTATGGAAAAGGCCCTTGCCGCCAAGACCGAGAATTGGATGAAGGCCAACAACAAGAACTGGAACGACCCTCTGCCGTCCTTCTGGGCCGAAGGCCGCAAGGACCAGAACAAGGTCGTGGACCGCTATAACAAGAAGTCCCTCGTCGCCTGGATCGCCAAAATCAAGGAATACGACGAACCCGACCTCGTCTACGCCCGCAAGCTTGCAGCGCTGGACAGCGAACTCGACGCTATGCCCACCGCCGAGAAGCAATCTCCTTCCTGGAAGCAGGCAAAATCGAAGGCCGCTTCGATGAACGGCCTCCTTCTCCATATTGTCGTTGCTCCCCAGACGGCCCTCAAATGCCCCCTGGTCGGCTACGTTCCTACTGAATATACGTTTTAACACTGAACAGATATGAAGATTACCGAAATCGTTTGGGGCAAGGCCCAGGGGAAAGACATCATTAAATACCGCATCGAGAACAAGTCCGGCGCTTATGTCGAACTCAGCAGCATCGGAGCCGGCATCGTGGCTATAGCCGTGCCCGACAAGAAAGGCAAGCTGGCCGATGTTGTTATAGGCTATCCCGAAGCGGACAGCTATTTTGCCGACGGTCCCTGCGCCGGAAAGATTCCCGGACGTTTTGCCAACCGCATTGCGAAAGGGCATCTCGAAATCGACGGCAAGGTGTACAGCCTGCCCATCAACAACGGCCCCAACCATCTGCACGGCGGACCCGAAGGCTTCCAGAACAAGGTTTGGGACTCCCGCAAGGATGGCGACGCGGTAGAGTTTATGTATTTTGCGGCCGACGGCGAAATGGGATATCCCGGCAACCTGAAGGTTGTTGCACGCTATGTCTGGACAGAGGAGAATGAACTCCAGCTCACCATGACTGCTAAGAGCGACGCCAAGACTGTGATCAACCTTACCAACCACGTGTATTTCAACCTCGACGGGGAAGGCGCCGGCAACATCTTCGACCATGAAATGCGCCTCAACGCTTCGGAATATATCCCTACGGACGATACCCTTATTCCTGTGGGCGAACCCGAAAGCGTGGCCGGTAATCCTATGGACTTTGTAACGGCAAAGCCAATAGGCCGCGATATCAAGAAAGATTTTCCCGCCCTCAACTTCGGCAAGGGCTATGACGCCTGCTGGATAATCGACGATTATAAGGAAGGCCAGCTCTCCGAAGCAGCGGAGCTCTATTCCCCGGCCACCGGACGTCTTCTCAAAGTGTTCACCACACAGCCTGGCATCCAGATATATACCGGCAACTGGCTAGAAGGCTGCCCCTCCGGCAAGAACGGCCATATCTATCACGACTACGACGGCGTTGCGCTGGAGTGCCAGCACTTCCCCGATTCCCCCAACCGCCCCGATTTCCCCACCACCGAGCTTGCAGCCGGCGATGTTTACGAACAGGCTATAATCTGGGCTTTCAGCACAAAGTAAAATGAAGCAGTATCTCGATCTTTTGCGGCATATCCGCGAACACGGAACGATAAAACACGATCGCACCGGAGTGGGCACACAGAGCGTGTTCGGCTACCAGATGCGTTTCGACCTGAGCGAGGGCTTCCCCCTCCTGACCACCAAGAAGGTTCATCTCAAGTCCATTATTTATGAGCTCCTGTGGTTCATTTCTGGCGATACCAACATAAAGTATCTCAAGGACCACGGGGTGAGCATCTGGGATGAGTGGGCCGACGAGAACGGCGACCTGGGTCCGGTATACGGACACCAGTGGCGCAGCTGGCCCGCACCCGACGGCCGCAGCATCGACCAGCTTTCGCAGGTAATCGACACCATCAAGCATAATCCGGATTCCCGCCGAATGCTCGTTTGCGCCTGGAACCCTGGCGAAGTGGACAGGATGGCCCTGCCTCCTTGCCATTGCCTCTTCCAGTTCTACGTGGCCGACGGCAAACTCAGCTGCCAGCTTTATCAGCGCAGCGCGGACACCTTCCTCGGCGTGCCGTTCAACATCGCCTCCTACGCTCTGCTGACAATGATGATTGCTCAGGAATGCGGACTGAAACCCGGCGAATTCATCCACACCACGGGCGACACGCACATCTACCTGAACCATTTCGAGCAGGTTGACGAACAGCTCAGCCGCACCCCGAGGGCGCTGCCCAAGATGATTCTGAATCCGGAAGTGAAGAGCGTCTTCGATTTCAAATACGAAGACTTCACCCTTGTCGATTACGACCCCTGGCCTGCCATCAAGGCCCCGGTTGCCGTCTAGTCCAGTAATTCCGCCTTCACCCGGGCGGTGGGGGCGTCCTTCAAGACGATGCGCTTTTCAGCGTCAAGCAGGTAAAGCGAAGGGATTGCGCGAACGTTGTACAGAAGGTCCGCGCGAATGATGCCGGCGGCATCGTAACCCGAGTACCAGTTCTTCGGATAATTGTGCTCGTACGCCATCCACGACTCGATATCCTCGTCGATATAGACGTTCACCACCGCAATCTCGCGGGATGCTATCCGCACATTGATGTCCGGGATGGACATCACGTCGTTTATTATCTCCTGGCAGGCGTGGCATCCGGGATTGCTGAAGAAAAGAAGCAGATGCTTCGCGGGAACCTGGTGGAGCCTGAACCTCTTTCCGTTGCTGCGTGTAATCACAAAGTCCGGCGCGATGCTGCCGCGGGGGTTCATCTCGCACATCTTCGCCTCGTGGACATAGGCCCTGCGGAAGTCCTCGCGGGTGCAGGGAGATGCGGCCAGGCCACGCACGAAAGGCAGGTACAGGTCCTCGTCGCGCATCGGAGAGTTGGGGTCGTAGAGATAGCGCGAAACAATGTCGGTAAACACAAGATAGAAGCGGGAGGAGGTGTCGGCAAGATGCTTCGCCTCGGTCTTCCTGAACAACTGCGCCACCAGCCCCTGCGCCTTTTCCAGCGGCATCTCGTCCAGAAGCACCCGCCAGGTGGAAAAAGCCTTCTCGACCTCGCTCTTGGCAACGCCCAGCACCAGCGCCGAATCGACGGGCCCGTCGAGCGCGAAGAACGGGTCCCAATAATGCTCCGCGACATATTCTTCGATTTCCACCGGCTCGGCATAGACCCCCGGCACCTTCACCATGGGGAATTCCCGCACATCGGAAGCGGCGGGCGCCTTTCCTCCTCCTTTGCAGGAAGAGAAAAACATCACGGCAAGCGCCGAAGCGAATATGCAGACAGGTCGCAGCGACATATTGTTGAACTCGTAAAAATACGGATTTTCCTTCTAAAATGTGTAAATTAGCGGCATGAAATATCTGTATGCCTGCATAGCGGCTCTTTTGCTTGCCGCGGCACCGGCCGGAGCACAGTTCTACAGCGTCGGGAACGAGAGTCCGATGAAGTGGTCCACCGTCCGAACGGACCACTATCGCCTCGTATATCCCGAAGGGCTGGATTCTCTCGCCAGGGCATACGCCGTTTCGCTCGAACAGTACCAAAGGGTGGTGGGCAACAGTTGCTACACTACTCCCAACCAGCTTTACTCCAAGCCGATGCCCGTAGTGCTGCACCCCTTCAACGCCTACTCCAACGGAAGCGTCGCCTGGGCTCCCAGGACGATGGACCTCTATACCATTCCTTCCGCATACGGCGCCGAGGCCTGGCCCTGGATGGACCAGCTGACGTTGCACGAAAACAGGCACGTAGCCCAGATGCAGTTCGGCCGGTTCCCCGGTACCTTCAATACTTTCAGCACTCTTTTCGGACAGCTTTGCACGGGAGGACTCGCCGGCATCTATCCCGGACCCGCATTGCTGGAAGGCGATGCAGTTGCGGCTGAAACCGCCCTCTCCGGCTACGGACGCGGACGCAGTTCCGACTTCCTGCGCTACTACAAGGCTGCTTTCGACGAGGGACAGTCCCGCGACTTCTGGCAATGGCGCTACGGCTCCCAAAAGAATTATACCCCCGATTATTACAGGGCCGGCTACGTACTGGTCGCAGGTATGCGCGCCACCTACAACGAGCCCGAATTCACGGGGCTCTACTACTACCGTCTCGACCAGCGCGCCTGGCGTTTCTGGAACCTGCAGAAGACCGTGAAACAGGTGTCCGGGAAGAAATTCAAGGCAGCGTTCGGCGAGGTGGAGGAACATTTCCGTTCGGAATGGCGGACGGCCGATTCGCTGCGCGCCGAAAGGGCTCCCTTCGTCGAAGGAACGCCTGTAACGTCTCCCGACAGGCTCTACGACAGCTATTCCAACCTTGTCTTCCTCGGCGACGAACTGGTTGCCCTGCGCTCCGGAATGCAGCGTAACACGGAACTCGTGCGCATCTCCCCTTCGGGCAAAAGCCGTCACGAAAGGGTGTTCACCCGCGCCGGCACCAAGCTCGCGGTGGATGAAGCGACCGGCACCCTCTGGTGGACGGAGTACACCCCCAGCCCTCTCTGGGAGATGGAATCGAGCTCGAGGCTCTATGCGATGGGGCCCGACGGGAAGATTGCCGCGGTGGTAAAGAACCGCAAACTCTATAACGCGGCCGCCGGGCTCGACGGAGAGATAGCCGTTGCGGAGTATCTCGAAAATGGCCTTACCCGCCTGGATGTATTCGAAAGCGGCAAACTTGTCGACAGTATCGCCGCCCCTGCGGGGATTCAGGTCGTGGAACCCGTCTGGACGCCTTTCGGATGGTATGCCAGCGCGGTAACCGAAGAAGGCTACGGCATATACAGGGCAAGCGACTGGCGCCCCGTCGCCGGCCCCGCGTTCGCAAGCGTCGCGACGCCCTTCTGGCACGAAGGCGCAATCTGGTTCTGCGGAGAATTCTCCGGAGAGATGGAACTCTATTCCCTCGATGTGCAGAGCGGGCGCCTGCTGCAGCGAAGCTCCACGAAGAGAGGAGTGAAGAACTGCGTGTTCTCGCCCGACGGAAGCGAAATCTACTACACTTCCCAGAGCGCCCGGAGCAATGGCATATACAAGCTGCCGGCATCGTCGCTGACAGCGCTGGATGCAGGATTCGTCTCCTCCGCCAACGCCACCGCTGCCGCCCTGTCGAAGGGAGAAGCCGCGCAGCCCGAAAAAATCGACGTCTCGGTTTCCGAACCCGCGCGCTACCGTAAGGGCCTGCACGCGTTCCGCTTCCATTCCTGGGCCCCGATTTACATCGACTATAACCCGCTGGAGGATCTCTCGTACGAGACTACGACCACCCCGGGCTCCCTCGGAGCCACGGTCTGGACACAGAACGACCTGGGGACTCTCACGGGGATGTTCGGCTTCAGCCTCGAAAGCGATTATGTAAACGAGGAACAATATCGCACGGCCACCGAGCTCGAGGACAGCACCGGCATACATCCCGCTTTCCACGCCCAGCTGCTCTACACGGGCCTGCCGGTCAAAATGGGCCTGCGTCTCGACATAGGCGAAAGGGAATCCTACCTCAACCGCTATCTGGTCACCAACAGGAACGACTCCACGATCATAGACTACTCCCGCAAAAGCAGCGGCAAACCGCTTGTCAAGATCAGCGGAGACTTCTATCTCCCTCTCGACCTGTCCCGCCGAGGATGGAACAGAGGCTTGATTCCCGCATACCAGGTTACCTACAGCAACGACAGGATGCCCGACGTGGAAGACCACTGGGGAACCTATTATACTATGTCGCACAAGGGCAGCTTCCACGGAATTGCGAGCCTGCGCGCATACTCGGTGCAGGGCGTCCCGTCTTCCTGCATCTTCCCCCGCTGGGGCATCGGCTTCAACGTCGGAAACATCCACAGCAACAACAGGGAACTGCACCTGTACCAGAACAAGACCCTAACCTGCGACAACATCAACTACGCTTTGGCGTACTGCTATCTTCCCGGCCTGATGCGCACCCACGGCATTCTGCTCACCGCCCACGCCCAAAAGAGCTACAGAAGCCATTTCTATAACCGCGAGGTATCCTACCTCACCGCCGAATACGCACTGCCCTTCGCCCCCGTCGACTGGAGTTTCCTGAGCCCCGTCACTTACATAAGGAACTTCGAACTCCACGCCCACTCGTACGTAGGCACCGACTCGGTGAAGAATCTGTTCGGCGGCCTGAACAGGACCGACTTTATAGCGCAGGCCGGCGCATCGTTCATAATAAGGCTCTGCAACTTCGCCTGGATGCCGTACGACCTTCGCATCGGGTTCAAATACATGAAAGGACTCACTCCCGAGAGCAAGTCCTACGGTACTTTCGTCCTGACTACGGACCTTTAGGCGAGAAATCTTTCTATCCAGTCGCGGTCCACGCGAACGAGACCCTTCGACGCTTCGGCAATCGAGGGGTTTCGCCGTACTATGGCCGCGCTGTCCTCGTAGACGTTGAATCCGATCTGCACCATCTGCATCTGCCCGTTCTCGGGATAAGCGAGTGTGATGTCGTGGTCGGGCCCTTCGATGCGGTAGAAGCGCAGGGCGACGTCCTTGTCCAGTTCCTGCCGCGTGACGAATTTGCAGAGTTCCATCGCCACGTCGTCAAGGCCCGCGTCGAAGATGCTTATCTTCTCCACCAGGTCGCCCGGAGTGTCCACAATGCGGCAGGTATAAGTTCCAAGGCCTTCTTCCGAGGCGATGGTCCCGACCATCTGCGATTCGGTTTCGGGACGGCCGTCGCTAAGCCAGAGGATGAGGTTCTGGCCAGGGTCGTGATAGAGGAAGGGCCACTTGGCGAGGTTGGGAGCGCCGCATTCGGGGCAGGTCCATACGAAGATGCGCCCGCTGCAAACCTCCTCCTTGAGTTCGGGGTTTTCGGCCGTGTTCACGCTCTGCACGGCCTGCACTTCGTGCACTTTCCCGCACTTTGCGCAACGCGCCTTTATGGATATCTGCTTGGACATACTTTGCGAAGATACGCTTTTTTTGCTTACCTTTGGACCTGTTATGGACACTAAAACCTCTACCGTTTCCAAACTCTGGAAATCCGAAGACTGGCTCGCCGTATGGCTGGGCTTCATCGTAATCGCTATCGGAGCTGTCGCCGTGCTTACCGGCGCATTCAAATTCGACGCACTCAAATTCAGCACCTGGACCTGGGGCGAAAGCGGCGTTTCCAAGGCCGTTCCCCTCGCCGAGCAACTCGCCGCCAAGGCCTTCTGGATCAAGCTCGCGCGCACATTCGGCGTGCTGGCGGTCCTCTTCGCCGCGGGAGTGAAGCTTCAGGGAGAAAAGATACGCAAGTTCCTCCCCGCCTTCGTGGTACTCTTCGTGGTGGCTGTCGCCGTGCGCCTCATCAGCGCCGAGTTCACTCTCAACCGCTACCTCGAATGGGCTTTCTGGGCACTGATCGTGGGTCTGTTGATATCAAATACAGTAGGAGTACCGCAGTGGCTCAAGCCCGCCATCCGCACCGAGTTCTACATCAAGACCGGTCTGGTGATAATGGGTTTCAGCGTGCTGTTCAGCAACATCGCAAAGTTCGGCCTCTACGGCCTCGGCATCGCGTGGATAGTCACCCCCATCGTCATCATCTTCATGTGGTGGTTCGGCACCAAGGTCCTCAAGATGGACAACAAGCCCCTGGTAATCACCCTCGCATCGGCAACCAGCGTCTGCGGCACCTCAGCGGCAATCGCAACGGGAGCCGCATCTCGCTGCAAGAAGGAAGACCTCGGCCTCGCCATTTCCATCTCCATAATCTTCACCATCCTAATGATGGTCTTCGAGCCTATGATCATACGCGCCTGCGGAATGAACGCCCTTATGGGAGGCTCGCTTATCGGCGGTACGGTTGATTCAACCGGAGCGGTGGTGCTCGCAGGGAACGCGCTCGGACCCGAAGCGGAGCAGGCCGCGGTGCTGGTCAAGAGCATCCAGAACATCCTCATCGGATTCATCGCCTTCTTCGTGGCTCTGTTCTTCGCCACCCGGATCGACAAGAACCCCGGCGAGAAGGTCGGCGCCATTGAAATCTGGAACCGCTTCCCCAAGTTCATCATCGGCTTCTTCGTGGCCAGCCTGGTGGCTTCCTTCGTGATTATGCCTCTCTGCGGCGGCAGCGAAGTCGGCGCCATCAACAAGGTGCTGGACCAGTACAAGAACTGGGCTTTCGTGCTGGCATTCACCAGCATCGGCCTCGACACCAATTTCAAGGAGATAATCAAGAAGATGCAGGGCGGCAAGGTCCTCTGGCTCTATGTGGTCGGACAGGTGTTCAACATCGTCCTTACCCTCTTTGCGGTATGGTTCCTGCTTTCCGGCGTGCTGTTCAAGGTGCCGGTGCTCGACCTCTTCACCAAATAAATGAAACGCAGACTCTCAGCGGGCAGGCTCCTGACCATCGCGCTGGCGGTGGCGAGCCTGCTCGCAGTCGTGTATATTGTCTGGCACCACATGGGCGTGGTTGACGGCTACGACTTCGGCGCCGGGGCATACTACTATGCCGACATTCCCGATTTTGAGAAGCACGTTCCTCAGTCCGACACGCCT
The DNA here is from genome assembly GCA_017614795.1 of Bacteroidales bacterium. The sequence continues at coordinate 1,766 of JAGABD010000021.1, read as the reverse complement.
AACCCCACCGACATCCCCTCCTGGATTTACTACCTGCTGTTTCTTGCCTGGGGCGCGCTGATGTGGTTTTTATGGAAGGCCGTGGACCACTTTGGCCGTAAATGAGTATATTTGTGTGCTTGTGCGATGATTATTAACAATAAACTACTATATATGGAAAACAAAAAGAGTGTTTATCTCACCCCCCAGTGTGAGGTGGTTCCTTGCATTTGCGAGGATGCCGTTCTGGGAATTAGCGTGCTCTCTCCGGGCGCGCAAGCCGGAACAGAAAGTTATTCTGAAGACGAAATCTAGAAGGCCATGAAAAAGATGAACTTTGTATTGGGCCTTTGCGCCGCAGCGGCGCTCGCCTTCGGGATGATATCCTGCACAAAAGAAACTCCGGAAAAAGTGCGCACTCAGGATGCGCCGGGAATGGTCAAAATCAGCTTCACCGCCACTCTCGACAACGAAAGCGGCGCCACTCCCGACAAAGCCGCCATCGACGGAAGCAGCGTGGTCTGGCAAACGGGAGACCAGATTGGATTGTTCGCATTCAAATATGTCGTCAGGACTGTCGACGGGATAGAGTACAACCTTGGCGTGGAAACCAACTGGCCATACCAGGCAGCATCCGGTGGCGCCCGTGCAGGCGTCGGCACGACCGGAAATCCAAACCTAACCATAATGTCGGATCCCCTGGAATCCGGTGGTAGCAGCACCGCCACGTTTACTTTCACGGTGCCGGCCGCCGACCAGAGCAAGATTACAGGAGCTGATTATTATGTTGCGGTATATCCTTTCAGATATCGCGATCAGCAAAACGATATCACCTATTACAATTGCATAGCCGACAGGCGTACAGGAAGTACCAACAACTACACCCACTCATATCTGCGTTATATATTCCCTGACGTGCAGACCAACGCCACCGCGCAGATTTCCTATGCAATGAGCACCAACAGCCAGCTTACGTTCAAGAACCTGAACTCGATGGTTCATTTCAACACAAGCAATCCGGCAATCAAAAAGGCCGTGCTCACAGGGGCCAACGGCGAGACTCTCGGATACAGCGATCTGAAATACACCTTCGATACCGGCGTTTATGCCAAATTTAATGATGATGCGACAACTTACACGTCCATCACCAATACGGACATCCATACAGGCGACAATTACATCGCGTTGATGCCCGGCGTAAGCCTGCCCAATGGCTTCAAAATCGTGTTGTACGACGAGAACGACGTCGAGCTCTCTCAATTCGATTATACTTCCGCCTATACGACTGCCCGCAACAAGCTCAGCACCATCACCAACTTCGACGGCAGGGCAGCACGCGGGCTCGAGGGAGAGGTCAACTGCTATATCGTAACGGAGCCGAATACGAGGTACCGCTTCAGCCCGGGCGCAAGGACCACCACTGCGGATATCGCTTCCGTGCAGGTTCTTTGGGAAACGGAGAATCTCCCTGCGGGCAACGGAAGCCCTGTTGGAATGATTGTAACGAGCCCCGCTATTGGTCCTGACGGTAATATCTATTTCAGCACTCCGGACAACAGCGCCCAGGGCAACGCCCTGATTGCAGCCAGGGATGCAAACGGCGTCATTCTCTGGAGCTGGCATATCTGGAGGCTCAATTCCGCTCCCGCTGATGTGCTTATCACCAACAACCATGGCGACCAGGCCTACTTCCTCGACCGTAACCTTGGCGCAGTTTCAGCTGACCCTGCCGACGGATATCTGACCTTCGGGCTTTATTACCAGTGGGGAAGCAAGAACCCCATCCC
>JAGABD010000020.1 GCA_017614795.1 Bacteroidales bacterium | reverse complement strand
GATGGCTCCGCTGCCAACTGCGGAAATGAGGTAAAGTGCGGCGATCACGATGAGCGAATTCTTGCGTCCGAAGCGTTCCGCGGGCTTGCCGCAGAAGAGGGCGCCGAGAATGGTGCCGATGAGGGCTGTCGCAATCGTGAAGCCGTGTGCGAGGTCGGACAGGCCGTAAATGGCCTGAATCTGCTTTTCAGCACCGGAAATAACTGCGGTGTCGAAACCGAAGAGAAGGCCTCCGAGGGATGCTACGAAGGCCACCCAGAACATGTAGGGCTTTATGCTCGTTTTCATACAGCGAATTTAATACGGTTGATTATATGGTCTTGATAACATTCGTCGAGTTCCACGAAGTAGCCACTCCAGCCCCATACGCGGACGATGAGGTTGCGGTGCTTCTCGGGATGCGCCTTGGCGTCGAACAGCGTCTCCTTGTTGAGAGTGTTCAGCTGGAGTTGATGTCCGCCGAGCTGCACGTAGCTGCGGATGAGCATCGCGAGCTTCTCGAGGTTCTCCTCGTTGCGGAAGATGGTGTCGTCCAGTTCGATGGTGAGCGGTCCGCCGTTGATGGTGCGGGCGAGATCGCCCTTGGAGAAGGACTTCAGCACCGAGACGGGGCCCTTGTGCTTGGTATACATGCTGGGCGAATAGTTGGCGGGGATGACCTCACCGGCCTTGCGTCCGTCGGGAGTCGCCTTGAGGCAGGTGGCGTGGAAGATGTAGTACATCGCGGTGCCGGTGCCTGCGCGGAAGCATCCTCCCCTCTCGTTCTTGAGCGGGGCGAGGCCTTCGTCGAAGGAAGCGAGCAGCCGCTGCGCGAGCTTGTCGGCGTAATCGTCGTCGTTGCCCATCTTGGGAGCTTCGAAGCGGAGTTTGTGCCAGAGCTCGTCCCAGCCCTCGAAGTTGGCGTCGAGCGCCGCCTGGAGGTCCTTAACGCTGACGGACTTCTCGTCGAAGACGTATTTCTCGATCGCCGCGAGCGAGTCGGCCGCGGTCGCGATGCCGGTACCGTGGATGCCGAAGTTGTTGTACTTGGCGCCCAGGGTGATGTCGCGAGCCCTTTCGAGCGTGCCGTCCATGAACACCGAGTAGAGCGGCGCGGGAGCGATGTAGAGGTTCTTGTACTGCGCGGCGATAGCCTTGCATTCCTTCTTGATTTCAGAATCGACGTAGGCGTAGTAGCTGTCGAAATCCTTGAATTCGCCGAGATGGTCCACGGTCTTGCTGACGAGTCCCGCGAAGGACAGCGCGCCGATGTTCACGATGTCCATGGCCTTGCCGGGGATGATGAACTCCCAGCAGGCTGCCACCACGTAGTCGTTGGCGTCCTCGGGGCTGTAGCCCTTGCGGATGAGGCCGGGCACCACCACGTCGTCGTTGTCGTACTGGGGGAAGCCCAGGCCGCGCTTGGTGAGCCTTGCGCCGAGCTTGTAAATCTCCAGCGGAGTGTTCCTGTCGACGCGGAGATTGATCTTCGGGTCGATGAGATTAAGGTCGTAGCTGGCCTCGAGGCACATCGCGGAGAGTTCGTTGAAGAAGGTGTTGCCCTTCTCGTCGCGTCCGCCGAGCACCAGGCTCTGGCCGTTGTCGCCCTGCTGCATTCCGGGATAGAGGTCGGAGTCCTTGTTGCAGGCGAGGAAGAACGAAAGGAGCAGCTCCCAGGCTTCGTCCTTGCTGATGCGTCCGCTCTCGACATCCTTCTTGTAGTAGGGATACATATACTGGTCGAAGCGTCCGAGCGTGTTGTGGTAGCAGCCGCTTTCCCAGAGTCCGAAGTGGATGAAACGCAGGAGCTGGAGAGCTTCGCGGAAGCCCTTGGCGCCTTCCGTGCGGATGCTTGCGAGCACTTCCGCCAGGGCGGCATCTCCCATCTCCCTTGCGCAGGCCTCATATTTGGCGATGAGCCCCTGCAGGGCGGCGATGCTTCTTACCGCTGATTCGAGGAAGAGCTTGCCTTCGGCGTCGGCGCTTGCCATACGCGCTTCGAAGCGCTTTTTGCGCGCCTCCAGACCTTCCGCCAGGGCATCTTTGTAATTTGCCGAGATATTGGAGAGGAAGCCGTTCTCGTGGAGATAGTGCTTCGACTTGATTTCTTCCCACTCCGCCTCGGTGAAGTACGAGGGCACGCGGGTGATGGTGCGGGTGGCGACGATGAGTTCGCCGTCGAAGATTACGGGCTTCTCAGCCTTGGTCATTTCCTCGAAGAGGATGGCGCCGCGCAGCTGGGCGGGCACCTTGTCGGCCGCAAAGCGGTCGCAGAGCCTGTCGAGGCCGAGTTCTTCCGGAGTGCGCCTCACGCCGTGGTGATGGCGGTCGAAGAAGAAGTCTTTGAGTTGTTCGATTCGTTTTGTAAGCATTACAGTATCAATAATTTAATATTTCCGAATATATCGTGTACGGCCGGTTCGGCATCGGTGTCGAAGGCCGGATTGTATTCCATATCCACCTTGGGGTACTTGGCCCCCGCGGTCTTGTGGTAGCGCAGAAGCTCCAGGCGTTGCAGGCCCGGGGCGTCCTTCACGAGGTCGCGCGTCGCCTCCATGTTCTCCAGGCTGTCGTTGACGCCCGGAATGAGGGGCACGCGCACCACGAAAGGCTTGCCGCTGCGCTTTAGGGTTTGCAGGTTGGCGAGGATAGGAGCGTTGTCCACTCCCGTCCAGCGCCTGTGCTGCAGGGGGTCCGCGTGCTTGATGTCGAAGAGCACCAGGTCGAGCCTTTGGAGTACTCTCTCGAATACTTCCGGCTTGCAGTAGCCGCTGGTCTCTATGGCCTTGTGCACTCCCGGCAGCAGGTCCATCACTTCGCAGAGGAAATCCGGCTGCATCGTCGGCTCTCCGCCCGTGAAGGTCACCCCTCCCCCGTTCATTTCAAAGAACTCCCTGTTTTTCAGCAGGTCGGCCGCAAGGTCCTTCGCCTCCACTTCGCGTCCGCAGATTTCGTCGCCGTCCATGGCGTGGAAGATCTGGGGCTTGGGCGAAAGGCCCTCGGGGTTGTGGCACCAGGCGCAGCGCAGAGGACATCCCTTGAGGAATACGGTC
>JAGABD010000019.1 GCA_017614795.1 Bacteroidales bacterium | reverse complement strand
CGGCGTCGAGGAGGTCGTTGATACCTACTACGACGATGTCCTTCGAGAAATTCTCGACAGCGGCACGGAAGACCATACGTCCGATACGGCCGAATCCGTTAATACCAAGTTTAATCATTTTTAAATAATACTTTAAAGAAAATAACTATATCCTAACCTTTTGTGCCTTTTTTGCTTGAAGGCGGGGCAAATTTAGTAAAAAATAAGGTGAAAATCAATATCTTTGTAAGAAATTAATACCCCGATGAGAATTCTTGTCACCAACGACGACGGTTACGATGCCAAGGGCATACTTACACTGGTGGAAATAATGAAGCCTCTGGGCGAAATCACCGTGATTTCCCCCAAGAAGCATCAGAGCGGAATGTCCATGGCCGTGAACCTCGGGCGCAGCCCGGTCTCCGTAAGGAAGATCAAGGACGAGCCCGGCGTCAGCTGGTGGTATCTCGACGGCACCCCGTCGAGCTGCGTGAAGTTCGGCATCGACAACATCTTCCCTCCCGAACGCCCCGACCTGGTGCTCAGCGGCATCAACCACGGAGGCAATTTCGGCACGGCATACTGCTATTCCGGCACCATCGGAGCGGCTGCCGAAGGAGCCCTCGCGGGTATTCCCTCGGTGGCGGTTTCCCTAGACGCTTTCGGTTCGGACCTGGACTTCTCCGCCGTCAAGGCGCTCTTCCCCAACATCCTCGGCAACATCCTCGCCGCGGGGCAGATTCCCTACGGCACCATCTTCAACGTGAACTTCCCGAATCTTCCTTTGAAGGAGATAAAAGGCGTGAGGCTCGCGAAGCAGAGCATTCTTCGCTGGGTAAACGAGTTCATTCCCTTCGACCGCAACCTCTTCCGCAGGCTCGCGTCGGAGAATTTCGGAATTCTCGCGCCCGAGCTTCCCGAAGCCGAAGACGGCGAGGAGCAGTTTATGATGGCCGGAGACATAGTCAACGATTCCGCGGCAGATCCGCTGGCGGACATCAATCTGCTCAAGCAAGGGTATATCACCATCACCTGCCACCAGCTGCTCTCGCACGATATGGCCGAGACCAAGCGGCTGAAGGATTTCGGCGTGGAAACTGATTATTAGCAATGAAGTACTATCTGATAGCCGGCGAAGCTTCCGGCGACCTGCACGGAAGCAATCTGATGAAGGGACTCGCCGCCGAGGATCCCAAGGCGGAGTTCCGTTTCTGGGGCGGCGGCCTGATGGAGGCCGTGGGCGGAGTGAAGGTCCGCGACTACAAGGATACCGCCGTGATGGGTCTGGTGGAGGTGCTGGGATCTCTGGGCAAGATAAGCGCCAACCTGCGCGACTGCAAGGCCGACATCCTCGCCTGGAAGCCCGACGTGGTGATTCTCATAGACTACCCCGGCTTCAATATGAAGATAGCGAAGTTCTGCCACACCCACGGCGTGAAGGTCTTCTACTACATAGCGCCCAAGACCTGGGCATCCCGCGAAGGGCGCAATCGCAAGCTCAAGGCCTGGGTGGACAAACTGTTCATCGTATTCCCCTTCGAGATTCCCTATTTCACCGAGAAGCAGATACCTTTTATCTATAAGGGCAACCCCCTCGTGGACGCGATAGACGGATTCGCCTACTCCCCCGTTGTGGAAGGCAGGTACATAGCTATCCTGCCCGGTTCCCGTAAGGGAGAGATTGCGCGCACGCTTCCCGGAGCGATGGCGATGGCGGACGCGCTGCACGCCCTGCCCGAGTACAGGGACTGGAAGTTCGTGGTTGCCGGAGCGCCCGCCCGCGGCGAAGAGGATTACGCTCCGATCATTGCCGGACGCGAGTATGTTCAGCTGGTGTTCGGACGCACTTACGACGTGCTCAAATACGCTTCGGCCGCAATGGTGAACAGCGGCACCGCGTCGCTGGAGGCCGCCCTGATCGGCACTCCGCAGGTGGTCTGCTGGAGCACATCGAACTTCAACGCCTTCGTAGGACAGCATATCCTGCATATCCTCGACCACATCAAGTATATTTCTCTGGGAAACCTTATTCTCGACAAGCTCGCTTTCCGCGAACTCCTCCAGTATTACTTCACTCCCGAGGCAGTCACGGCTGAAATCCGCCGCCTCATCGAGGACAAGCCTTATCGCGAGGCGATGCTCTCCGACTACGCCGAAATACGCGCCCGCCTCGGCGGCTCCGGCGCCTCCCGCGCCGTCGCCCGCGCTATGATCGACGCCCTGTAACGGTCCTCGCCTCCTTTCTTCCCGGCCCCCTTCGTTCCCACCGGCCCTCGTTCTCACCGTCCCTCTTTTTCGGACGGTAGGCGCACTAGAGTCTAGATCCAAAGATGGCAGTGCCGATGCGGATGATGGTGGCGCCGTAGTCCAGGGCAAGGCGCCAGTCGTCGGACATGCCGATAGAAAGTTCGGTAAATTCCGTCAGTTGCGGGGAACGCTTCCTGCACTCGTCGAACAGCGCCTTGATCCGGGCGAAATCGCCGCGAATCCGCTCCTCATCATCGGTGTGCGACGCCATGCCCATCAGCCCGCAGAACAATATGTGGGGGTAGGCGTCGGGGCACCTGCCCCCAGCAACCTGTGCCACCCTCGTAACTTCCCCAAAAATCGGAGAATTTTCGGGGGCCCCGTTAATAAGAGGGGGGAATGATGTGGGGTCG